>NZ_JBMCZA010000131.1:16082-27291 GCF_048654705.1 Nocardioides sp. CPCC 206348 | reverse complement strand
CCCCGCACCGACGGGTGGCCGATCGGGTGGCGGAACTAGGATGGGGCCATGACCACTGTGGACCTTCCACTGCTGCCGCTCGGCCGTGGCACCGACCCGCTCTCCGAGCGTGGCGTCGACTGCCCCGGTGACCTGCCGGCCGCCTCCGATCCCGACCTGGTCGAGCGCGCTCGCGCCGCCCGGGAGAAGCTCGGCGAGCGCCTGTTCGTGCTCGGGCACCACTACCAGCGCGACGAGGTCATCCAGTTCGCCGACGTCACCGGTGACTCGTTCAAGCTCGCCCGCGACGCGGCTGCCCGGCCGGAGGCCGAGTTCATCGTCTTCTGCGGCGTGCACTTCATGGCCGAGTCCGCCGACATCCTCACCGGCCCCGACCAGCGGGTGATCCTGCCCGACCTCGCGGCCGGCTGCTCGATGGCCGACATGGCACGGATCGCCCAGGTCGAGAAGGCGTGGGCTGCGCTGGCCGAGGCCGGCGTCCAGGACGTCGTCGTCCCGGTCACCTACATGAACTCCAGCGCCGACATCAAGGCGTTCTGCGGCCGCAACGGCGGCGTCGTGTGCACCTCGTCGAACGCCGAGGTGGCGCTCGACTGGGCCTACGCGCAGAAGGGCGAGGGCACGAAGGTTCTCTTCCTCCCCGACCAGCACCTCGGTCGCAACACCGCCGTGCTGCAGCTCGGCATCGCCCTCGACGAGTGCGTCGTGTGGAACCCGCACAAGGCCAACGGCGGCCTGACCGCAGAAGAGCTCGCCAAGGCGAAGATCATCCTGTGGAAGGGCCACTGCTCGGTCCACGGCCGCTTCTCCGCCGACGTCATCGACGAGCTGCGCGCCAAGGTGCCCGACCTCAACGTGCTGGTCCACCCCGAGTGCCAGCACGAGGTCGTGCTCAAGGCCGACCAGGTGGGTTCGACCGAATACATCATCAAGGCGATCGAGGCCGCGCCTGCTGGTTCGAGCTGGGCCATCGGCACCGAGCTCAACCTCGTGCAGCGCCTCAAGAACGCCCACCCGGACAAGAACATCATGTTCCTGGACCGCAACGTCTGTTACTGCTCGACGATGAACCGGATCGACCTGGCGCACCTCGTGTGGACGCTCGAGAACCTCGTCGAAGGTGTCGTCGTGAACCAGATCCAGGTGGACCCGCAGACCGAGGCGGACGCGCTCGTCGCGCTGCAGCGGATGCTCGACCTCCCGGGGAAGTCCCACCGTGACTGACACCCTGCCTGCCTGTCCTTCGTGCACGAGTCCGTACACGTACGAGATGGGCGACCTGCTCGTCTGCCCCGAGTGCGCCCACGAGTGGTCACCGTCCGAGGCTGCCGCCGAGGCGCAGGCCGCAGCCGAGGCCGACCTCGTGCGCGACGCCAACGGCAATCCGCTGGCGGACGGCGACGACGTGATCATCATCAAGATCCTCCCCGTCAAGGGAGCCCCGAAGCCGATCAAGGCCGGCACGAAGGTGCGCAACATCCGTCTGGTCGACCCGACCAAGCGGGTGGGCGACCACGACATCGACGCCAAGGTCGACGGCTTCGGCCCGATGCAACTCAAGTCCAGTGTGGTCAGGAAGGCCTGAGCGTGTTCAAGCGCACCAAGTCCCCCGTCGTCGAGGAGACGACCGTCGCGAAGCCGGGTGGCAAGGGTCGTCCGACCCCGACCCGCAAGGAGGCCGAGGCCGCCGCGCGGGCCCGCGCCAAGGCGCCCACCGACCGCAAGGCGGCCTCGCGCAAGGAACGCGAGTTCCGGGCCGAGGAGAGCAAGAAGATTCGTCAGGGCATGAAGGCCGGCGACGAGAAATACCTGCTGCCCCGTGACCGCGGACCGGTCCGGCGCTTCATCCGCGACTACGTCGACGCCCGGTTCTCCATCGTCGAGATGGTGATCCCGCTGATGATCATCGGCCTGATCCTCGGCTACACGCGCAACTCCGCCCTCGTTCAGGCCAGCAGCCTCGTGCTGCTCGCGACGGTGCTGTTCGTGGTCACCGACATGATCGTGCTGCGGTTCCGGATCCGGCGCGAGCTCAAGCGGCGCTTCCCGGAGGAGCCGCTCAAGGGCACGACGTACTACACGCTGACCCGGGCGATGCAGATGAAGTTCATGCGGATGCCGAAGGCGCGGGTCAAGATCGGGCAGGCCCTGCCCGACGACTATCGCTGACGTGAAGGTCATCGCGGCACTGCACGCGCCGGCCCTCGGGGACGTGCTCCGAGGAGGAGCCTTCCGCGGCGACATCGCCGCCTGCGGCGCGACCCGCCTCCAGGTGAACCTCGACGACGACGCGGTGGCCCCGGCGATGCGGTTCGGGCCAGGCGCGCCGATCACGGCAGTCGTCAGCGTCTGGACCGACGGTTCCGTCGCCTCGCTCGTGGACGTCGTACGACGGCTCGACGCGAGCGCCGACCTCTGGCGGGTCCGCGAGCGCGAGCCCCTGCCCCCGCCCACCGTTGCGGACGGGGAGCGGGCCGACGCCCTGGCGAACATCGCCTTCCTGCGGCGACCCGACACCCTGTCGGAGCAGGCATGGCTGGCCGACTGGCTCGACCGGCACACGCAGGTCGCGATCGACACCCAGGGCACCTTCGGCTACGTGCAGAACCCCGTGCTCGAGGCGCTCACCGGCGACGCACCGGCCGTCGCCGGCATCGTGGAGGAGCTCTTCCCGATGGCCGCGATGTCGGACCACCACGCCTTCTACGGCAGCGGTGGCGACGAAGCCGAGTTCCAGCGGCGGTTCGCGGTCCTCATGGAGAGCTGCGAGCGCTTCGGCGCGACGCAGGGCCTCGACCTCGTGCCGACCAGCCGCTACACCTTCACGCTGGGCTGACCATCCCGCGCCCTCGGCAGGTCAGCCGAGGACCTCGGAGCGACGGGGCGACCGGGTCAGCTTCGGGTCGGTCGTCACGACACCGTCGAGCACCCGGTCGATCGCAGCAAGCGTGTCGGCATCGAGCTTCACGCCGGCGGCCTTGACGTTCTCCGTGACCTGCTCGGGACGACTGGCACCGATGATCGCGGCGGAGACGTTGTCGTTCTGCAGCACCCAGGCAACCGCGAGCTGCGCGAGCGAGAGCCCGGCCGCCTCGGCGATGGGCGTCAACTGCTGCACGCGCTCGAGCACGTCGTCCTTCAGCCACCGGCCGATGTTGTCGGCACCGCCCTTGGTGTCGGTGGCGCGCGACCCGGCGGGCGGCAGCTGGCCGGGGAGGTACTTGCCGGTGAGCACGCCCTGCGCAATGGGCGACCAGACGATCTGGCCGAGGCCGAGCTCGCGCGACGTCGGCACGACCTCCTCCTCGATGACCCGCCAGAGCATGGAGTACTGCGGCTGGTTGGAGATCAGCGGCACGCGCAGCTCGCGGGCGAGCTCGGCGGCGGCGCGGATCTCCTCGGCCCGCCACTCCGAGACTCCGATGTAGAGCGCCTTGCCGGAGCGGACGACGTCGGCGAAGGCGAGCATCGTCTCCTCGAGCGGCGTCTCGTGGTCGAACCGGTGCGCCTGGTAGAGGTCGACGTAGTCGGTGCCGAGTCGCTTCAGCGACCCGTCGATCGACTCGAGGATGTGCTTGCGGGACAAGCCGTGGTCGTTGTGCTTGCCCGGTCCGGTCGGCCAGAAGACCTTCGTGAAGATCTCCAGTCCTTCGCGGCGCTCGCCGGCGAGTGCCTTGCCGAGGACGGTCTCGGCTGCCGTGTTGGCATAGACGTCGGCGGTGTCGAAGGTGGTGATGCCGTCGGTGAGGGCCTGCCGGACGCACGCCAGTGCGGCGTCCTCCTCGACCTGCGAGCCGTGGGTGAGCCAGTTGCCGTAGGCGATGGCCGAGATCCTGAGGCCGCTCGCTCCGAGGTTGCGAATCTCCATTCCTCGACCCTAGTGGCGACGGACAAGCCGATCACGACGCCGAGGGACGGCACTGCCGCTCACCCTGCGAGGATGGCTGCATGGTCTCTGCTGACGTCTCCGTCCGGGTCGGCTGGCCGGCCGACGCCCCCGGGATCGCCGCCGTCCAGCTCCGCGCCTGGCAGCAGCGGTACGACGACGAGCTGGCCGCGCTGCTCAACGACCGCGGCATCGGGCCGGATGCGCTGACCGAGTCCTGGCGCGCGTCGCTGTCCCGACCGCCCGAGGCCAGGCACCGCGCCCTGGTCGCCCTGACCCACGACGTGGTGGTCGGCTTCGCGCTCACCGTCCCCGCGAGCGACCCCGACGCCGACCCGGCGGTGGACGGCGAGATCGTCGAGTTCACGATCGACCCGGAGAAGACCCGCGCCGGACACGGCTCACGGCTGCTCCAGGCCTGCGCCGACACGCTCGAGGCCGACCGGTTCACCCGGGCGGTGTGCTGGGTGTCGACCACCGACGACGCACTCCGCGCCTTCCTCACCAGCGCGGGCTGGGGCCCGGACGGAGCGAGCCGAGAGCTCGCCGACGAGTCCGGCGGCACCATCAAGCAGCTCCGGCTGCACACCTCACTCACCTGAGCGACGCTCGACGTCGCCATGGAGAGTTCCACCCGTCGTACGGTCGTTCGCGACAGCCTGGGCGTCGCCATCGCCACGGGCACCTACGGGCTGGGGTTCGGCGCGGTGGGCGTCGCGTCCGGCCTCGACGTCGCACAGACCTGTGTGCTGTCACTGCTGATGTTCACCGGGGCCTCCCAGTTCGCCCTGGCGGGCGTACTGGGCTCCGGAGGCACCCCGCTGGCCGGAGCCCTCGCTGCGCTGCTCCTGGGCACCCGCAACACCCTCTACGGCCTCCGTCTGGCTCCGCTGCTCGGCTACCGCGGGTGGCGACGCGCTGTCGCGGCCCACGTGCTCATCGACGAGTCGACCGCGATGGCAGTGACCCGCGCCGACCGCGACCTGGCCCGCACCGGCTTCCTCGTGACCGGCGCCACCATCTTCGTGCTCTGGAACCTCACGACGCTGGCCGGCGCGGTCGCAGGTGAGCAGCTCGGCGACCCCCGCGACCTCGGCCTGGATGCCGCGGTCGGCGCCGCCTTCCTCGCGCTGCTGTGGCCCCGGCTGACAACGCCCCTGACCCGCACGGTGGCCGTCCTGGCCGCGCTGGTCGCAGCGGGGGCGGTCACGGTGACCCCGGCCGGCGTGCCCGTGCTGGTGGCGGCGGGCGTGGCGGTCCTGGTGGGAGCCCTCACCGCCCGGTCGAGCACCGGGCCCGACGGGCCCACTGAGCCCACTGAGCCGGCTGAGGAGGTGCCGGCGTGATCTGGTGGGCCGTCCTCGGCGCAGGCGTGGGTTGCTACCTGCTGAAACTGGCGGGGCTGTCGGTGCCCGCACGGGTACTGGGCAACCCTGTGGTCGCACGGATCGCGGACCTGATCCCGGTGGCCCTGCTGGCAGGCCTCGTCACCGTGCAGGTGCTCGCCGCTCCCGAGGGCCGCGCACTGGCGATCGACGCACGCGCGGCAGCCCTCGCGCTCGCCGTACTGCTCCTGCTGGCCCGCGCGCCGTTCCTGGTGGTGGTGTTCGGCTCGGCCGCCTGCGCCGCCCTGCTCCGCCTGCTCTGACCCACGAGGTGTGGCAATTGGGGCCACGAGGTGTGGCAATTGGGGGTTCGAGGTGTCAACCAGCCGGTATCAATCGACACCTCGGACCCCGATTACCCACACTTCGTGCACCCATCAGGCGCACTTCGTGGTCAGAGGTCGAGGAAGTGCTCGAGTCCCACGGTCAAGCCGGGGTACGACGCGATCTTGCGTACGCCGGTCAACACGCCCGGGGTGAACGAAACCCGGTCCAGGGAATCGTGGCGGATGGTGAGGGTCTCCCCGACGCCACCGAGCACAACCTCCTGGTGGGCGACCAGGCCGCGGATGCGCAGGCTGTGGACCCGGACGCCGTCGACGTCGGCCCCACGGGCCGCCTCGATTCCGGTACTCGTGGCGTCGGGGATCGGCGCGCTCCCGGCAGCCCGGCGCGCGGCGGCGATCAGTTCCGCCGTACGACCGGCGGTGCCGCTCGGCGCGTCGGCCTTCGTCGGGTGGTGGAGCTCGATGACCTCGACCGACTCGAAGAACGGCGCGGCGATGGCAGAGAACCGCATCATCAAGATCGCGCCGATCGAGAAGTTCGGGGCGATCAGCACGCCCGTGCCGGGGCTGTCGGCGAGCCACCCGCGCAGGGTCTCGAGACGCGCGTCATCGAATCCCGTCGTACCGACGACGGCGTGGATGCCGTGCTCGATGCAGTAGCGCAGGTTGTCCATCACCACGTCGGGATGGGTGAAGTCGACCACGACCTGGGTGCCGGACTCGGTCAGCGCCTCGATCGGATCACCCTGGTCGACACCGACGGTGAAGTCGACGTCCGGGGCGCCCTCGACGGCCGTCACCACCTCGGCACCGACCTTGCCGCGGGCACCGAGCACCCCGACCTGGAGGCGTCCCTCGGACCGTCCTTCTGCTGCGTTCTCAGCGACACGTGAAGCCACGAGACCAAGGTAGTGCGTCACCCGGGCCCACGTTCTGGCAGGCTGACCCCCATGGTGAACAAGATCCCGGCCCGGATCCGATGGGCGGTGGATTTCATGGACGTCCAGCCCAACGACCACGTGCTGGAGATCGGATGCGGTTCCGGAGCCGCCGCCGACCTCATCTGCCGTCGACTCGAGGGCCGCGGCAAGATGTTTGCCATCGACCGCTCCGAGGCCGGCGTGGACCGCACGAAGGCCCGTTGCGCTGAGCACATCGAGGCCGGAAAGCTGACGGTTCGCCAGATCGACCTGGCGACGCTCCGCGTGCCGGTCAAGCGACTGACGAAGGTGTTCGCGTTCGACGTGCACCTCTTCTGGGTGCGTGACGCCGCCGAGGAGATCGCCCTCCTCCACGAGCGACTGATGCCCGGTGGTTCGGTGCAGCTGTTCTTCGACACCAGCAAGCCCGAGCACGTCCCCGACATGCTGGCCAAGACCTCCGAGCAGTTGCGCGACGGGGGCTTCCGCGTCTACATCGTCGACTCGAAGCAACCCCCCGTGATCGGAATCATCGGGCGCAGGTGACCCCTCCCGGGCGCCGGTTTCGACCGGCGGCCGGGATGACTCCACGCGGGCGAGGATTGGCCAAGCGGGGGGCAGGTCTGGTTAACCTGCTGGTGCATGTTGCCTGTTCTCGGGCAGACCTTGCCGTGTCCGCGGAGCATGATCCGGCGGACCATTTCCTGGATCGGTGTGGCGTTGAATCGCCCCTTTCCGGTGGGTCGCGGTGTCGAGGGCGGACGGCCGCACGACCCCTAGGAGTGACGTGACCGAGCACGACCCCATGACCAACCACCCCCGAGCCGCTGCCCTTGCGGATGCCATCAGGACGCCCACGGCGGACGTCGTACCCCACCCGGCGCTGGACCAGGCGATCGAGAGCGGGGCCACGCCGCGCCGCGGCCTGGACGTGGTCGTCTTCGGGTGCGCCGCTGCCGTCAGCGTGGCATTCGTCCTGTGGGGCCTCACCAGCACCACGTCCCTGGGCAACGCCTCGGACCAGGCCCTGAGCTGGGTGCTGACGAACACCGGCTGGCTCTTCGTGCTGGTCACCAGTGGCTTCGTCGTCTTCGTCATCTGGCTCGCGATGAGCAAGTACGGCGCCATCCCGCTCGGCCGCGACGACGAAGAGCCCGAGTTCAGGACGGTGTCCTGGATCGCCATGATGTTCAGCGCCGGGATGGGCATCGGCCTGATGTTCTACGGCGTCTCCGAACCGCTCTCGCACTACGCGACGCCTCCCCCGGGCACCGAGGGCAATGCGGACGCCACTGCGCAGACCGCCATGGCCACGACCATGTTCCACTGGACGCTCCACCCGTGGGCGATCTACGCCGTGGTCGGCCTCGCGATCGCGTACGGCGTCTACCGCAAGGGCCGCGTCCAGCTGATCTCGGCGGCGTTCGCCCCGATCCTGGGTCGCCATGCAGAAGGCCCCGCCGGGAAGCTCATCGACATGTTCGCGATCTTCGCGACCCTCTTCGGCTCGGCCACCTCGCTCGGTCTCGGTGCGTTGCAGATCAGCAGCGGCCTGGAGATCGTCGGTGGCGTCGGCCCGCTCGGCAACGGCGCGCTCGTCGGCATCATCGCCGTCCTGACCGCCGCGTTCGTGTTGTCGGCCGTGTCAGGCGTCGCCAGGGGCATCCAGTGGTTGTCGAACACCAACATGGTGCTCGCCGTCGTGCTGGCCCTGTTCGTGTTCGTCGTCGGACCGACCGTCTTCATCCTCAACCTGGTGCCGACGTCGATCGGCAGCTACGCCCAGGACCTCGCCATGATGGCCGCCCGGACCGGCGCCGAGGGCCAGGACACGGCGGACTGGCTGGGCACGTGGACGGTCTTCTACTGGGCCTGGTGGCTCTCCTGGACCCCGTTCGTCGGCATGTTCATCGCGCGGATCTCGCGCGGGCGCACCATCCGCCAGTTCGTGACCGGCGTCCTCCTCGTCCCCAGCGTCGTCAGCGTCCTGTGGTTCTGCGTCCTGGGCGGCACCGCCATCGACCTGCAGGACAAGGGAACCGACATCGCCGGCGCCGACGGGCTCGAGGCCCAGCTGTTCAGCACCCTCGACGCCTTCCCGCTGGCCACCGCCGCCAGCGTGCTCGTCATGGTGCTGGTCGCGATCTTCTTCGTCTCCGGCGCGGACGCCGCCTCCATCGTGATGGGCAGCCTTTCCGAACGCGGCACGACCGAGCCGCGACGTCGGGTCGTCATCTTCTGGGGCGTGGCCACCGGCGCGGTCGCGGCGGTGATGCTGCTCGCGGGCGGATCGGACGCACTCCAGGGGCTGCAGACCATCACCATCGTCGCTGCGCTGCCGTTCGTGCTCATCGTGATCGGCCTCGCGGTCGCGCTGATGGCCGACCTGCGCAACGACCCGCTGGTCGTGCGCCGTCGTTACGGCGAAGAAGCGATCGAGCAGGCCGTGATCGCCGGCGTCACCGAGCACGGGGACGACTTCGCGTTCACGGTCGAACTGGCCGAGCCGACCGAGCCCGAGCCGACCGAGTCCGAGGCCGAGGCCACCGGGACCGAGCCGGTCGCGCTTCGTTAGGCCGGGCCGACCACCGCGAGCAGCTCGGGGCGTCCGAACACCTCGGCGGCCACGGCCTGCACCTGCTCCAGGGTCACGCCCTCGATCCGGGCGATGACCTCGTCGATCCCGGTGACCTCGGCATGGACGAGCTCGTTCTTGCCCAGGCGCATCATCCGTGAGCCCGAGTCCTCCAGGCCCAGGATCATGCCGCCCACCAGCTGTCCCTTGCCGCGAGAGAGCTCGTCGGCACTGATCCCCTCGGCGGCGATCAGGTCCAGCTGCTCGCGCACGACCGTGAGCACCTCATCGGTGCGGTCGGGCAGGCAGCCGACGGCCACGCCCACCAGTCCCGAGTCGGCGTAGTGGCTCGCGAAGGAGTAGACCGAGTAGGCCAGCCCGCGCTGCTCACGGACCTCCTGGAAGAGGCGGCTCGACGTGCCACCACCCAGGGCGGTGTTGAGCACGCCCAGCGCGAAACGGCGGTCGTCGTCGCGGGCCAGGCCCTCGCGGCCGATGACGACGTTGACCTGCTCGAAGGGGCGCTCGACCTGGCCGGACCCGCCGGAGACCTGCGGCCGGCTGCGGACGGCAACCGCGCGCGGCGGCTCGGGCGCGGCCTGCACGTCGAGCCAGCCGTGGCGCGAGAAGGCCTTCTTGATCGCCTTCACGACTGCGTTGTGGTCGACCGCTCCGGCCACGGAGATGACGGTGTTCGCAGGCACGTAGTGCCTGCGGTAGAAACGCTTGATCTGCGCAGGCTTCATGGCCTCGATCGAGCCGGCGGTGCCGGCGATCGGGCGGCCCAACGGCGACTCGGCGCCCCAGGCCAGCTCCGCCAGGAGGTTCTGTACGACGTCGTCGGGGTCGTCGTCGTGCATCGCGATCTCGTCGAGGATGACGTCACGCTCGGCGTCGACGTCGTGACCCTCGATCAGGGACCCGGTGATCATGTCGCCGACGACGTCCACCGCGAGCGGCAAGTCATCGGACAGCACCCGCGCGTGGAAGCAGGTGTACTCCTTGGCCGTGAAGGCGTTGAACTCCCCACCGACGGCGTCGAGCTCGATCGAGATGTCCAGCGCGGTGCGCTCCCCCGTGCCCTTGAACAGCAGGTGCTCGAGGAAGTGCGAGGCGCCGTGGGTCGTCGCGGTCTCGTCGCGCGAGCCGACGCCGATCCACACACCGAGCGCGGCGGACCGGGCCCCGGCCATCTGCTCGGTGACGATGCGCAGGCCGGACGCGAGCTGCGTACGTCGTACCAGGGAGGTCACCTGGCCGGCGTCGTCGCGAACGGTCTCGAGCGTGCGCGTCGAAGCGCGGGAAACGGCCGACGGCCGGTCAGCGTTGCGCTGACCGGCCGTCGTGTCGAGCTTGTTGCTCACGCGTCCTCGGACTCCGCAGCGTCCGTGCCCTCGGCGGCGTCCTCGGTCGAGGCAGCCTCCTCGACGACGGGGATCAGGGAGAGCTTGCCGCGGTCGTCGATCTCGGCGATCTCGACCTGGAGCTTCTGACCGACGGAGACGATGTCCTCGACGTTCTCCACGCGCTTGCCGCCGGCGATGGCGCGCAGCTTGCTGATGTGCAGCAGCCCGTCCTTGCCCGGCATCAGCGCGATGAAGGCACCGAAGTTCGTCGTCTTCACGACCGTGCCGAGGTAACGCTCACCGATCTCGGGCATGGTCGGGTTGGCGATCGCGTTGACCGCCTGGCGGGCGGCCTCGGCCGCTTCACCGTTGGTCGCACCGATGTAGACCGTGCCGTCGTCCTCGATGGACAGGGTCGCACCGGTGTCGTCCTGGATCTGGTTGATCACCTTGCCCTTCGGGCCGATGACCTCGCCGATCTTGTCGACGGGGACCTTCACCGTGATGATGCGCGGCGCGTGGATCGACATCTCCTCGGGGCCGTCGATGGCCTCGCCCATGACCTCGAGGATCGCCAAACGGGCGTCCTTGGCCTGGTTGAGGGCCTTCGCGAGGACCTCGGCCGGGATGCCGTCGAGCTTGGTGTCGAGCTGGAGAGCGGTGACGAACTCCTTCGTGCCGGCGACCTTGAAGTCCATGTCGCCGAACGCGTCCTCGGCACCGAGGATGTCGGTCAGCGCGACGTACTCGAGCTTGCCGTCGATCTCACCGGAGATGAGGCCCATCGCGATACCGGCGACGGAGGCCTTC
>NZ_JBMCZA010000131.1:9988-16023 GCF_048654705.1 Nocardioides sp. CPCC 206348 | reverse complement strand
GAGCCCATGCACTCGGAGATCTGGCGAATCGCGTAGGGGAACTCCTCGCGGCTCGGCAGCACGGGCACGAGGGCGCGACGCGCCAGGGCGCCGTGGCCGATCTCGCGACGCTTCGGCGAACCGACGCGACCGGTCTCACCGGTGGAGAACGGGGCGAAGACGTACTTGTGCATGTAGCGGCGGTACTTCTCCGGCGACAGCGTGTCCAGCTGCTGCTCCATCTTGAGCATGTCGAGGGTGGTGACGCCCAGGATCTGGGTCTCGCCACGCTCGAACAGCGCCGAACCGTGGACGCGCGGGATCACGTCGACCTCGGAGTGCAGCGGACGGATGTCGGCGAGGCCGCGACCGTCGATGCGCACCTTGTCGCGCAGGACGCGCTCGCGGACGACCTGCTTGTTGACCGAGCGGAACGCCGCGCCGATCTCCTTCTCGCGACCCTCGAACTGGCCGGCGAGCTTCTCGAGCAGGCCACCCTTGAGCTCGTCGGTGCGGGCTTCGCGCTCCTGCTTGTCACCGATGGTCATCGCGGAGGCCAGGTCGGCCTTCGCAGCGGCCTCGACGGCGGCGTACACGTCGTCCTCGTAGTCGAGGAAGATCGGGAACTCCTGGATCGGCTTCGCGGCGACGTTGGCCAGCTCCTGCTGGGCCTCGCACAGCTGCTTGATGAACGGCTTGGACGCGTCCAGACCGGCAGCGACGACCTCTTCGGTCGGCGCCTGGGCACCGCCCTGGACCTTGGCGAACGAGTCCTCGGTGGCCTCGGCCTCGACCATCATGATCGCGACGTCGCCGGTCTCGGTGACGCGGCCGGCGACGACCATGTCGAAGACGGCGTTCTCGAGCTGGCTGTGGGTCGGGAACGCCACCCACTGGCCATCGATCAGCGCAACGCGGGTGGCGCCGACAGGACCGGAGAACGGCAGGCCCGAGAGCTGGGTCGACAGCGACGCGGCGTTGATCGCGAGCACGTCGTAGGGAGCGTCGGGGTTGAGCGCCATCACGGTGATGACGACCTGGACCTCGTTGCGCAGACCCTTCTTGAAGGTCGGGCGCAGCGGGCGGTCGATCAGGCGGCAGGTGAGGATCGCGTCCTCGCCCGGGCGGCCTTCGCTACGGAAGAACGAGCCGGGGATCTTGCCCGCGGCGTACATCCGCTCCTCCACGTCGATGGTCAACGGGAAGAAGTCGAAGTGGTCCTTGGGGTGCTTGCCGGCGGTGGTCGCCGAGAGCAGCATCGTGTCGTCGTCGAGGTAGGCGGTCACCGAACCGGCGGCCTGGCGGGCCAGGAGGCCCGTCTCGAACTTGATGGTGCGGGTGCCGAACTTGCCGTTGTCGAGAACGGTCTCCACGGCGGAAATGACGGGTTCAGTCAAGGGGTTCTCTTATTCAGATGGTGCGGGACGCGTTGCCCCGCTGAAATGGACTTGATGACGTTCGCCACCTTATCCATCGGTGGGCGAATTGCAGAACGGGCGACCCCTCGAGGGGTCACCCGTTCATGAGCATGTCGTGCGGCTGAAAGTCAGCGACGCAGGCCGAGGCGCTCGACGATCGAGCGGTAACGCTCGATCTCGGTCTTCTTCAGGTAGTTGAGAAGACGGCGGCGCTGGCCGACGAGCAGCAGCAGGCCACGACGGCTGTGGTGGTCGTGCTTGTGCTTCTTGAGGTGCTCCGTCAGGTGGCTGATGCGGTGGCTCAGCAGCGCGATCTGCACCTCGGGCGAACCGGTGTCGCCCTCGGACGTGCCGTACTCGGCGACGATCTTCTTCTTGGTCTCAGCGTCGGTTCCGACTGCCATGGGTTCTCCCTGTGTTCGCTCGTTGCGCGGCGCTCCAGCCTGAATTCCTGGAGCACTCTCGATCCGCGGCCGTTCTGACGGCGGGTGTGCCGTCGAGACTCCCCGACGACAACCGACCAAGGTTATCCCGGACCGGCCGCGAGTCTCCAATCGGTGACGCCTCAGCGCGCGGGAACCTCAGGCAGCTCAGCAAGCTCGGGCAGCTCGACGGTCGGCGCGGCGGCGAACGGGAAGTCCGGCAGCGCGGGCGGGTTCGGCCCGTCCCAGGCATCGGCTGCCCGCTCACCCGTTTCCGGGTCGACCTTGCCCACCGGGAGCGGGAAGACGTTGAACCGGGGAGCTCCGTTGCTCAACCACGGATACATCTGCGTCCGGTAGTCATCGAGGAAGAGGTTCTCGTTGATGACGAGCGGTCGACCGGCACCGTCGAAGAGCTGGGCCCCCGTGACCGGCGTTCCCTGGGCGTCGTACACGAACAGGTTGGTCAGCTCGACCCCGTTGAACATCAGGCCGACACCGGGCTCCTCCGTGCTGCCGAAGTCGCTGTAGCCCCACTGCTCTGCCTTGTCGTAGGCGATTCCTGTCCCCGCACGATCCATCGCGCTGGGCAGCAAGCAGATCGCCAGCAGGTTCAGGCCGATGAGCGCCAGTCGGGCCGCGGCATGACCTCGCACCCGGGCCACGAGACCCGCACCACGGCCGACCTGGACGCTGCCGATCACCAGGACCAGGAGGACGGCGAGCCAGTCGAAGTCGTAGCTGGCATGCGACGCGTGACCCGCGATGTCCTGGAGCAGCATCCAGGCCACCCACGCCCGGATCACCCACCACACCGGTCGCAGCGATTCCAGGAACTCCCGCGGACCGCCGGGGACCTTGTCGACCAGTTCCTCCCAGGTCCGCTTGCCGGAGTCCAGCCAGTCGCCCACGACCGCGGCGACCGGCCGTCGCTCACGTCGCTCGGCGGCAACCGGCGCGAATCCCGCAGCCGTCCGCAGTTCTGCTGCATACACCGCCGGGTCGCCGAGCACCTCGGCCGGGGCCTCCGGGCCGGAGTGCTCCGCCAACCGCTCGGAGAGGTCCGCGCGCAGTCCGCCGATCAACTCGTCGCGCTCGTCGGGACTGAGGTCGGCGAGGCGGTGCTCGACCTCGACCACGAACGCCTCGACCTCGGGCTGGACTGCGACCTTCATGGTGTCGTTCATGCGTTGGCCTCCTGGCCGGAAAGGAGCGTGGTCACGGTGGTCGAGAACTGGAGCCAGTCCTCGGACTCGCGCTTGAGCTGTTCGCGCCCGCCCGGCGTGATGCCGTAGTACTTGCGGTGCGGACCCTCGTCCGAGGGCACGACGTACGACGTCAGCGCACCGGCGGCGTACAGCCTGCGGAGCGTGCCGTAGACCGAGGCATCGCCCACGTCTCCGAGCCCCGCCGAGCGCAGTCGCCGCAGCACGTCGTAGCCGTAGCCGTCGTCGTCCTCGACGACCGCGAGCACCGCCAGGTCGAGGACTCCCTTGAGGAGCTGGGTCGAATCCATGCAGTGCACACTATTACGGTTTGCAGAGTACTGTCGACAGCGGACGACCTTCCGCGTGTCGGCGTGAACTGCGACGATGCGTCAGTGGAGCAACGAATCGGCGTGTGCAACCTGTGCGAGGCGACCTGCGGCCTCCTTCTCACCATCGAGGACGGCCAGGTGACGGGCGCCCGTGGCAACCCGGACGACCCGCTCTCCCGCGGCCACATCTGCCCCAAGGGCGTGGCCATCGGCGACATCCACGCCGACCCGGACCGGTTGCGCCGCCCGGTGCGCCGGATCGGACAGGGCGCGGACGCACGGTGGGAGGAGATCTCCTGGGACGAGGCGTTCGACCTGGTCGCCGACAAGCTCGCGGCCACCATCCGCGACCACGGCGACGATGCGCTCGCGATCTACCTCGGCAACCCGAACGTGCACAGCCTGGGCTCGATGACCCATGGCGTCGCGCTGGTGCAGTCGTTCCGCACCCACAACAAGTTCAGCGCGACCTCGGTCGACCAGCTCCCCCACCAGTTCCTCGGCCACCTGCTCTACGGCCACCAGTTGCTGCTGCCCGTGCCCGACATCGACCGCACGTCCTACTTCCTGGTCTTCGGCGCGAACCCGATGGCGTCCAACGGGTCGCTCATGACGGTGCCCGACTTCCCCGGCCGGCTGCGCGAGCTCAAGGCGCGCGGCGGGCAGATGGTGGTCTTCGACCCGCGCCGCACCGAGACGGCGAAGGTCGCCACCGAGCACCACTTCGTCCGGCCCGGGAGCGATGCCTGGGTGCTGCTGGCCCTGCTGAACGTGCTGTTCGCCGAGGGCCTGACCAGCCCGCCGTCGTACGTCGACGGGCTGGACGAGGTCGCGCGGCTGGTGGCGGACTTCACCCCCGCCATGGCCGCGGAGGCCAGTGGGGTTCCCGCAGCGGAGATCGAGCGAGTGGCCCGGGAGTTCGCCGCCGCTGACGGTGCGGCGGCGTACGGACGGATCGGTGTCTCCACCCAGGAGTTCGGCACCTTGTGCCAGTGGGCCATCCAGCTGCTCAACCTGGTCACGGGCAACCTCGACCGGGTCGGCGGCGCGATGTTCACGAACCCCGCGATCGACGTGGTCGGGCGCGGCCTCATCGGACGCGGCCACCACGACCGCTTCCGGTCGCGGGTGCGCCAGGCCCCGGAGTTCGGCGGCGAGCTCCCGGTGTCGGTGCTCCGCGAGGAGATCGACACGCCCGGCGACGGACAGGTGCGCGCCCTGCTGACCATCGCTGGCAACCCGGTGCTGTCGACGCCCGACGGCACCGCCCTGGACCGGTCCATCAGCGGACTCGACTTCTATGCGGCGGTCGACATCTACCTCAACGAGACGACCCGGCATGCCGACGTGGTCCTGCCGCCGACGACACTGCTGGAGCGCGACCACTACGACCTGGTGTTCCACGCACTCGCCGTCCGCAACACGGCCCGCTTCACGCCGGCGGTGTTCGACAAGACGCGCGACCAGCGCCACGACTGGGAGATCTTCCGCGAGATCTACCTGCGGGTGGCGCGTCGGCTGCCCCGCAAGGTCCCGCTCAAGCGACGCCTGATGGGCGAGGCCCGGATGCGGATGAGTCCGACCTTCCTGATCGGGGTGCTCCTGCGCAGCGGCCGCAGCACCACCATCACCGAGCTGCGCCGGCATCCCGAAGGGGTGGACCTCGGCGCCCTGCGCGCGGGCCAGCTGCCCGAGCGGCTGGCCACGAAAGACAGGCGGATCCAGGCCGCGCCCGCCATCGTGGTCGGCGACCTCGAACGGCTCCGTGCCCGCGAGGTGCCGAGCGGCGACCAGTTGCTGCTCATCGGCCGGCGCCACCAGCGCGACTGCAACTCGTGGATGCACAACTCCGAGCGACTGACCCGCGGGCGCCACCGCCACCAGCTGCTCATGCACCCGGCGGACCTCGATGCCCGCGGCCTGGTCGACGGCGCGCTCGTCACGGTCAAGTCCCGCGTCGGATCGGTCTCGGTGGAGGTCCAGGCGACCGAGGACGTGATGCCCGGCGTCGTGTCACTCCCCCACGGCTTCGGACACCAGGTCGGCGGCACCCGGATGGGGATCGCTGCCGAGGTCGTCGGAGTGTCGATCAACGACCTGACCGATCCCGACAGGCTCGACCTGTCCGGCAATGCTGCGCTGTCGGGCGTGCCGGTCACCGTCTCCTAGGCCCGGGCATGGACCTCGACGTGCCCGCGGGCCCCGGCCTGCCCGAGGGCCTCGTCATCCCCGACACCGAGCTTGTCGAGCGGTTCTCCCGTTCGCCCGGCCCCGGCGGTCAGTCGGTCAACACCAGCGACAGCCGCGTCGAGCTCGTCTGGGACCCGAGCGGGTCCGGAGTGCTCACCGACACCCAGCGCACCCGCCTGCTCACCAGGAGTCCGGGCCCGATCGCCGTCGTTGCCCACGAGCACCGCTCCCAGCACCGCAACCGGGTCGCGGCCCGCGAACGCCTCGCGGCACGGGTGCGCGACCTGCTCGCCCCGCCTCCCCCGCCACGTCGCGCCACGAAGCCCACGCGCGGGTCGAAGGAACGCCGCCTCGAGGCCAAGCGCCAACGCGGCACCACCAAGCGACTGCGCGGATCCGTCGACGACTGATCGTCAGACGACGCTCACCGGGTGCCGGACGACCGCGTCGAAGAAGTAGCCGTTCGGGTTGTACGCGGCGACGTCGGGT
>NZ_JBMCZA010000131.1:3044-9932 GCF_048654705.1 Nocardioides sp. CPCC 206348 | reverse complement strand
GACCAGCGCGTCCACCCGTGTCCCGCCGTACGACGACCGCGACCGCGGTCCGCGCCACGGGCAGGCGAGGGGTGCAGGTGGGCGGGCGGCCAGGTGGCGCCGCCGTCGGTGCTGACATCGACCCGGGCAATGGGCGCTGCCCCCGACCAGGAACGCCCGGTCAGCACGATCTCGTCCGCGGCGCGGAGGTGGGCGCCCCACGGCAGCTCCCAGGCCGACCGGACCGGATTGACGCCCAGGGGACCGCCGATGTTGTACCACTGGGTGTTCCAGGGCGAAGTGAGCTCGGTCGTCGACACCTCGAGCGCGCCGAGCCACTTGATGCTCCCGATCCCGACCCAGCCCGGGAGGACCAGCCGCAGCGGGTAGCCGTGGTCGGGCAACAGGGGCTCGCCGTCGGCACCCCACGCCAGGACGGCGTCGTCGAGCGCCTTGCTGATCGGGAACGCCCGCCGCACCTTGCCGAGGTTCACGCCCTTGTCGATGTAGTCGTCGTCGAGGCCGGCCGCCTGGACCGACACGGCCGCGGCGCGCAGGCCGGCGGCCTTCAGGACGTCGCGCAGCCACACGCCCTGCCACGTGACGGTGCCGACCGCACCGAGGGTCCACTGCGTGCCCGAAGCCTTCTGGCCCTGCTGGGTGTCGAAGAAGCTGCGGCCGTTGCCGGTGCACTCGTGGACCGAGGTGACCTCGACCGGCTGGAACCGGCGACGCAGCTCCCGGAGACCGAGCGAGATCCCTGCGGCGTCAGCAAGGCCGTCGCCGAACACCCGCAACCGGTACGCATCGGCGTCGATCGTCGGCGTACGGGTGTGGTTGCGCACGAAGAGCCGGTCCTGCGACGTCTGGTAGCGCCCGGGCTCCACCGAGTCCCAGCGGGTCTCGGCGTTGGTGCCGAAGTCGACGTACCAGCTCGGCGGCAGCGGCTTCTGGATCGACGGCGCTCCCGCGACCGCGCGTGCGGCCAGCGGGCCGACCTGCGCCGCCCCGGCGAGCGCGAGGCCCGCCGCGGGGATACCGAGCACCGACCGCCGCCGAAGTCCGCTCTCCGTCATGTCTGCAGACTAACACGAGTGACTTACTAGTGAATCAGTCCTCGACCAGGCCGTCGTTGCGCATCGACCGGTAGGCGACCCGCGCGCTCACCGCCCGTTCGAGCTCCTGGATCACGACGGAGAAGAACTGGCGGCGGTACAGCTCGTCGGTGACGGCGTAGACCGTGAAGTACAGGCCGCTGAACGCTGCCAGGAAGGTCGAGACCCGGATCAGCTCCTGGCTCAGGCGGGTGCCGGTCAGCTCGCCGAGCGGGCCGTCGATCGGGTGCAGCGTGCCCTGTGTCCATGTGCTCACCACCGCCGGCTCCATCGCCACGACACCGAACACGATGAAGAACGCGAACACGGCCAGCGCCAGGAGCAGCACCTGGAGCGCCTGGGCGATGAGCAGGACCAGCACCAGGTTCGCCTTCTGCAGGCCGCTCACCTCGGCGTCGACCGCCCCGACCCGGTCGACCCGCCCCGCGATGCTGCGCGCGGCGTCCTCGAGCGGGGTGCCGGCACAGGCATCGATCAGCTGCTTGCCCTCCACCTCGTCGTCGACGCTGTCGAGCTCCTCGGGCAGGCGCACCATCAAGAAGCCCACCGCGAGGGCGGCGAACAGCAGCACCGCGATCCACAGCACTCCGCCGTCCAGGCTCGCCGCCACCTGCCAGACCTCGGCATTGATGAACAGGAACGTGATGAACAGCAGCAGCAACGGCAGCGCCCGGGTGACCAGCGGGAACATCAGGCCCAGCGAGCGGAAGGTACGGCGGACGGCCCACGTCACGATCAGCCACGCCCGGAGCGTGGCGACGGCGTAGAACGCCAGGACCGCTCCGGCCAGGGTCAGTCCGGCTCCCACACCGGCGGCGGGGCTCAGCCAGGTGCCGATGAGGACTCCGGCTGCGGCACCGAGGACGAGTGCCACGACCGTCAGGGCAACGAGGCGCCCCCGGCGCAGCCCGCGCGCCACTGCTGCGCGATGGTCATCGACGAAGTACGGCAGGCCGTGGTCGACGAACCACCGCTCTGCTGCCGCGAGGTTCTCGACCGGCCCGTCGGGCACGTCAGGCTCCGAGGATCCCGCGGGCACGCGACACGTCATCGGCCATCGCGACGAGCAGCGCGTCGACGGAGTCGAACCGGACCATGCCGCGGAGGCGCTCCACGAAGGTCACCTCGACCTCGCGGCCGTAGAGCTCGAGGTCGGTGCGGTCCAGGACGTAGGACTCGACCCGTCGCTCCCGCTCCCCCGCGAACGTCGGATTGGTGCCCACGCTGATCGCCGCCGGGTACGACGTCCCGGCATCCCCTCCGTCGAGCACGGTCAGCCGGCCGGCGTACACGCCGTCGGCGGGCGCCGCGGCACCCTGGCGCACCGGCACGTTGGCGGTGGGGAAACCGAGCTCGCGTCCGCGCTTGTCGCCCTCGATGACGACGCCGCGGGTGGCGAACGGTCGACCGAGCGCCTCGGCAGCACCGGTGACGTCACCGGCGGCCAGGCACGTGCGGACGTAGGTGGAGGACCAGACCTGGGGCCCGCCGTCGAGGCTGACCTCCTCCAGGACGAAGTCGTTCTCCAGGCCCGAGGCACGCAGCAGGTTGCAGTCGCCGGCCGCGCGATTGCCGAAGCGGAAGTTCGCACCGACCACGACCGCCTTGGCGTGCAGGGTCGCCAGCAGGATCCGCTCGATGAACTCCTGCGGTGTCCAGTCCGCGATCTCGCGGGAGAACGGGATGACCAGCACGTCGTCCACGCCGGCCTCGCCGAGCAGGCGCAGGCGCTCGTCGATGGTCGTCAACGTCGGCGGAGCGTGCTCGGGGCGCAGCACCGCAATGGGGTGCGGGTCGAAGGTGACGGCCACGACGTGCGCGACGCCGACCTCGCCGGCCACCTCGCGGGCCCGGCGCACCACGTGCTGGTGGCCCAGGTGCATGCCGTCGAAGTTGCCGATCGTCACCACAGTGCGCCCGAGGTCACCCGGGACGTCCTCGAAGGCTCGCCACGCTTGCACGGCGCCAGACTACTGATGCGCGCTCAGCCAGGCGGATGCGGGCTCAGCCGACGAAGACTGCTTCGGGGCGCGCGGTGTCACCGTCGGGTCGATACAGCGCCAGGAATTCACCATCGGGCGCGTAGACACCCGTGAGCTCGTCGATGCCGAGGGGCAACGGTCGTCCGAAGCGGACCGACTGCGCCTGCTCCTCGTCGAGGTCCAGGGCCGGGAAGGCTGCGCGGGCTGCGGCGGCGATGGGCAGCTGACTGAACGACTCATTGAGGTCGTCAAGGGTGCGCGCCACGTCGAGCCCATAGGGCCCGACGGCCGTACGACGCAGCGCCGTGAGGTGACCGCCGACGCCGAGGGCTGCACCCACGTCCCGGGCGATGGCGCGGATGTAGGTCCCGCTCGAGCAGCGGACGGTGATGTCGACGTCGAGCCAGTCACCCTCCACCCGCTGGTCGTGGACCTCGAGCGCATGGATCGTGACCGGTCGCGCCTTGAGCTCGACCTCCTCGCCGGCACGCACGCGGGCGTAGGCGCGCTTGCCGTCGACCTTGATCGCGGAGACCGCCGTCGGCACCTGCATGATCTCGCCGACCTGCGCTCCGAACGCCGCTGCAACCGGGCCCGGCTGCAGCGAGGACGCGCCCGCCGTGGCGACGACCTCACCCTCGGCGTCGTCGGTCGTGGTGCTCACGCCCAGGCGCACCGTGGCGTCGTAGCCCTTCTCGGTCAGCATCAGGTGGCCGAGCAGACGGGTCGCCCGTTCGACACCGAGCACCAGCACGCCGGTGGCCATCGGGTCGAGGGTTCCCGCGTGACCCACCTTGCGGGTCCCGGCGAGGCGTCGTACCCGGGCCACGACGTCGTGGCTGGTCATCCCCGCCGGCTTGTCGACGACGACCAGGCCCGATTCGGCCACTACGCCTCGGTGTCCTCGTCGGCAGCGTCGAGGTCGTCCTCGTCGGCGATGACGCGGGGCTTCTTGTACGGGTCCGCCTCGCCTGCGGGCTGGGCGCCCTCGCGAGCGGCGGCCACGGCAGCGTCGGCCTCGCGGGCACGGGCCAGCACCTCGTCGAGCTGGCGCGCCGACTCGGGAATGCCGTCGAACGCGAACGCCAGGCTGGGCACGGTGCGCATGCCGAGCTGCTTGCCGACCTCGGCACGGAGCACGCCCTTGGCCGACTCGAGCGCGGCGGCAGTCTCCTGCTGGACGTCACCGTCGCCGAGCACGGTGTAGTAGATGGTGGCGTTCTGGGCGTCGCCGGTCATCCGGACCTCGGTGATGGTCACGAACCCCAGACGCGGGTCCTTGATCCGACGTTCGAGCATCTCGGCAACTATCACCTTGATGCGGTCGGCGATCTTGCGCACGCGCGGGCTGGCCATGGTCTGTTCCTATCAGTAAACGGAAAACGCCTGCGCCGCCCGGCCCACGAGGGACCGGGCGGCGTAGCGAGCAGCATCAGCTGCGGGGAATCTCGCGCATCTCGAAGGCTTCGACGATGTCGCCTTCCTTGATGTCCTGGAAGTTCTTGAGCACGAGACCGCACTCGAAGCCTTCCCGGACCTCCGACGCGTCGTCCTTCTCCCGCTTGAGCGAGGCAAGGTCGATGTTGTCGGCGACGACAGCGCCATCGCGCAGGATGCGGACCTTGGCGTTGCGCCGGATCACACCACTCGTGACCATGCAGCCTGCGATGTTGCCGATCTTGGACGAGCGGAAGATCGCACGGATCTCCGCCTGGCCGAGAGTCGACTCTTCGTACTCGGGCTTGAGCATGCCCTTGAGGGCAGCCTCGATCTCCTCGATCGCCTGGTAGATGACCGAGTAGTAACGAATCTCGACACCTTCCTTGTCGGCCATCTGGCCCGCCTTGCCCTGCGGCCGGACGTTGAAGCCGATGATGATGGCGTCGGAGGCGGAGGCGAGGTCGACGTTGGTCTCGGTGATCGCACCGACGCCGCGGTCGATGACCCGAAGGCTGACCTCTTCGCCGACATCGATCTGGGCAAGGGCGTCTTCGAGCGCCTCGACCGAACCGGACACGTCACCCTTGAGGATGAGGTTGAGCTCCTGGCTCTCGCCCTTCTCCATGGAGGCCATGAAGTCCTCGAGGGTGCGACGGACACGACGCTTGGCCTGCATGGCCGCACGCTCGCGCGCCTCACGCTTCTCAGCGATCTGGCGAGCCATCCGGTCGTCCTCGACGACGAGGAAGTTCTGACCAGCGCCGGGGACGGCGGTCAGACCGAGGACCATCGCGGGACGCGACGGGTCGGCTTCCTCGATGTTGTCGCCGTGCTCGTCGAGCATCGCGCGGACCCGGCCGTAGGCCGGACCGGCGACGATCGAGTCGCCGACACGCAGCGTTCCGCGCTGGACGAGGATCGTCGCAACCGGACCGCGACCGCGGTCGAGGTGCGCCTCGATGACGAGGCCCTGGGCGTCCTGCACCGGGTTGGCGCGCAGGTCCAGCGACGCGTCAGCGGTCAGCACGATCGCCTCGAGCAGCTTGTCGAGGTTGAGGCCGGCCTTGGCCGAGACGTCGACGAACATCGCGTCGCCGCCGTACTCCTCGGGCACCAGGCCGTACTCGGAGAGCTGGCCACGAACCTTCGTCGGGTCGGCGCTCTCCTTGTCGATCTTGTTGACGGCGACCACGATCGGCACACCGGCAGCGCGGGCGTGGTTGAGCGCCTCGACCGTCTGCGGCATGACGCCGTCGTCCGCCGCGACCACCAGGACGGCGATGTCGGTCGCCTGCGCACCACGGGCACGCATCGAGGTGAAGGCCTCGTGACCCGGGGTGTCGATGAAGGTGATGCGACGGTCGTTGCCGTCGACCTGCGTGTGGACCTGGTAGGCACCGATGTGCTGGGTGATGCCACCGGCCTCGCCGGCCACGACGTTGGCGTCGCGGAGCGCGTCGAGGAGCTTGGTCTTACCGTGGTCGACGTGACCCATGACGGTCACGACCGGCGGACGGATGACGAGGTCTTCCTCGCCGCCCTCGTCGGCACCGAACTCGAGGTCGAACGTCTCGAGCAGCTCGCGGTCCTCGTCCTCCGGGGACACGATCTCGACGGTGTAGTTGAGCTCGTCACCGAGCAGCTCCAGCGTCTCGTCGCCCACCGACTGGGTGGCGGTCACCATCTCGCCGATGTGGAACAGCATCTGCACGAGCGAGGCCGCGTCGACGCCGATCTTGTCGGCGAAGTCGGTCAGCGAGGACCCACGGGCGAGACGGACCGTCTCGCCGTTGCCCTTGCGGACCCGCATGCCGCCGATCGTCGGGGCCTCCATGGCCTCGAATTCCTGGCGACGCGCGCGCTTCGACTTGCGGCCGCGACGGGCGGGACCACCGGGGCGACCGAAGGCACCCTGGGTCTGGCCACGCTGGCCGGGACGGCCACCGCCGGGACGACCGCCGCCACCGGGACCGAAGCCACCGGGACCGCGACCGGGAGCGCCAGCACCCGGCGCGCCGGCGCCAGCGCCGGCACCGGGGGCACCGCGACCCGGAGCGCCACGACCGGGCGCACCGCCCGGACGACCCGGGCCACCGGCACCGGGACGGCCCGGACCACCGGGGCCACGGCCACCGGCGTTCGGGCCGAAGGCGGCCGGGGACTTGGGCATCATGGCCGGGTTCGGACGCGGCATGCCGGGACGGCCACCGGGCGCAGCGGCGGGCGGACGCGGTCCACCCGGACCGGCCTCACCCTCGCGGGCCGGCGGAGCGGCGGCAGGCTTGCGGCCCATGCCCTGGCTCGGCGCGAACGGGTTGTTGCCCGGACGCGGCGTGCCGCTGGGCTTGCCGACCGGACGCGGTGCCGGAGCC
>NZ_JBMCZA010000131.1:2048-2984 GCF_048654705.1 Nocardioides sp. CPCC 206348 | reverse complement strand
GCCTCGGGAGCCGCCGCAGCAGCGGGGGCCTCCACGACGGGCTCGACCACGGGCTCGGGCTCCGGGTCCGGCGTCTTCGCCGGTCCGGGGCGCGGGCCGGGGCGGGGAGCCGCAGGCTTGTCGTCAGCGGCGGCTGCGGGCGCTGCAGGTGCGACCGGAGCGTCGGCGACGGGCGCCTCGGCAACGGGAGCGGCCGGCGCAGCGGCAGCCTTCTTGGCCGGCGCGGGCCGCGGGGCGGGCGTGGCCGCCTCGCCGCCAGCAGCAGCCGGCTTCATCTTTGCGAGAAGGTCCGCGCCGTAGGTGTCTTCGAACTTCTTGACTGCAGGCAGTTCAACGCTCGACGACGCCGTCTTGGCGAATTCGCCAATGGCACTCAGCTTCTCCAGCGCTTCCTTGCTGGGGATGCCGTACTTCTTCGCGAGTTCGGAAACTCGGGTCTTGGCCACAATGCTCCTTCTGGCCCAAGACCCGGGTGGGGATCTTCAGACCGTTGGTGGGTGGTGCAGAACGAACTGGCTCATCGCGAGGTACTCATCGAGTGCTCATGAGCTGCTGCTCCAGTCTCTCTTGGTGGATGCGGTCGGATTGATCAGTAGCGAGGCGACGTACTCCCCCACCGGCACGCTGGAAAGCCCGGTCCCACCCGCACTCTGCGCGAAGCGCAGTGCCCGGGAGAAGGCTTTCCGCCGTACCGCGAGGTCGTAGCAACCGGAGGTGGGGTGCAGGTGCGCCCCGCGTCCCGGTGCAGTGCCCTCCAGGTCGGGTACGACGGCTGGTCGGCCATCTGCGCCCGAGCCGGCGGTCACCCGCAACAACTCGCGTTTGGCGGCTCGCTGTCGACATCCGATGCAGGTCCGGACGGGTCCCTCGAGAGGGAGGACGTCAGGTTCTGCGGGGGATTTCGATTGGCGTGCCACCAACAGACCACTCTACCGC
>NZ_JBMCZA010000131.1:0-2013 GCF_048654705.1 Nocardioides sp. CPCC 206348 | reverse complement strand
GACCAGAAGACCGGTCAGGCCTCTTCGTCCGAGTGGATGTCGATGCGCCAGCCGGTCAGGCGGGCGGCGAGGCGGGCGTTCTGGCCCTCCTTGCCGATCGCCAGCGACAGCTGGAAGTCGGGGACGACGACACGGGCCGAACGGGCCGCGGCGTCGACGACGGTCACCGACTGGACCTGGGCGGGCGACAACGCGTGCGCCACCAGCTCGGCCGGGTCGTCGGACCAGTCGACGATGTCGATCTTCTCGCCGTGCAGCTCGGCCATCACGTTGCGCACCCGCTGCCCCATCGGGCCGATGCAGGCACCCTTGGCGTTGACGCCGGGAACGGTGGTGCGGACCGCGATCTTGGTGCGGTGGCCGGACTCGCGCGCGATGGCCGCGATCTCGACGGTGCCGTCGGCGATCTCCGGCACCTCGAGGGCGAAGAGCTTCTTGACCAGGTTCGGGTGCGAGCGCGAGAGCGTGATCTGCGGTCCACGCATGCCCTTGCGGACCGACACGACCAGGCACTTGATCCGGGTCCCGTGGCTGTAGTCCTCGCCAGGCACGCGCTCGCTCGCGGGCAGCAGCGCCTCGAGCTTGCCGAGGTCCACCAGGACGTCGTCGGGGTTGCGGCCCTGCTGGATGATCCCGGAGAGGATGTCGCCCTCCTTGCCGGAGAACTCGCCGAACCGGATCTCGTCCTCGGCATCGCGCAGGCGCTGCATCATGATCTGCTTGGCGGTCGTCGCGGCGATCCGGCCGAAGTCGGCAGGCGTGTCGTCGTACTCACCGATCTTGTTGCCCTCGTCGTCGAGCTCCGCAGCAAGCACGTTCACGTGCCCGGTCTTGCGGTCCAGCTCGACCCGCGCCTGGGTGTGCGAGCCCTCGGTCTTGTGGTACGCCGTCAGGAGGGCCTGTTCGATGGCCTCCACCAGCACCTCGAACTTGATCTCCTTCTCGCGTTCCAGCGTGCGGAGGATGTTCAGGTCGATGTCCATCAGTCGGCGTCCTCGTCCATGTGTTCGTCCAGGTCGTCCTGGTCGTCGTCGTCTTGATCCGTGCGGGTGGAGCTCTTGGGGCGGTTGAACTCGATCTGCACCAGGGCCTTGATCACGTCGGCATAGGCGACGCTGATCTCGGAGCCGACCACGTCGAGGGTCACCCCGTCGTCGTCGCTCGCGCCGATCCGGCCGACCACCTCGTTCGTCGCGCCCTCCTCGGCGGAGGTGACCACCTTGACGAGGCGACCCTCGTTGCGGCGCCAGTGGCGCGGCAGCGTGAGGGGTCGATCGACCCCACGGGAGGTGACCTCGAGGGTGTACGGCAGCTCCCCCATGATGGCGGCGCCGTCGGACTCGAGGACCACGTCGATCTTCTTGGTTGCCGACGCGACGTCGTCGAGCGTCAGGCCACCATCGGTGTCCAGGGCAATGCGCAACACTCGGCGCTTGCCGGCGGGGGTGAGCTCAACTGCTTCGAGATCCAGGCCGAGCTCGGCCAGGGGAGCAGTGAGAAGGTCGGTGATTCGCTCTGCTGTCGAACGCTGAGCGGGCTGGCCCGAACCCATGCGAATCCTCCCGTTGTCCTGTTGTGGTGGTGCGGATCAACACTACCGGGTACGGATAGGGTTCGCCGCGTGCCCGACCGTGTTAGCCACCTCTCCCGTCGCGCCTTCGTCGCTCTCGGCCTCGGCGGAGCTGCGCTGACGCTGACGGGATGCGACGCGCTCGACTCCGTGCTCGGCGACGACGACCCGGTCCCGCCGGGTGCGGTCACCCCGACCGCACCGGCCGCCGACGCCGACAGCACCCTCGTCGAGGAGGTCGCCACGGCGATCGCCGCAGCGGGCGCGCTCGCCGCCGCGACGGGTACGGCGATCGCTCCCCTCGCCCGGATCGGGACCCGGCTGTCCCGGCTCCACGCCTCCCACGCGAGCGAGCTCGGCCGGACCGAGGCAGCCGCGCCGCCCGTCGTCACCGGCTCCCGCGACGTCGCCCTGCGTGCGCTGCTGGCGAGCGAGGCCGCTCT
>NZ_JBMCZA010000130.1:36122-48039 GCF_048654705.1 Nocardioides sp. CPCC 206348 | reverse complement strand
GCGCTCGCGCAGTCCTAGATGTCGTTGCCGATCTCGGCGTCGATCTCCTGCTCGTCGTCGCCGTCGTAGTGCAGGTACTTGATGCCGGCGTCGACGTCGCCGTCGAAGCCGAGGCGACCGCTCTCCAGGATCAGCACGCGGTCGCACATCTTCTGGACCGACGCCGCGGAGTGGCTGACGTAGAAGAGGGTGCGTCCGCTCGCGCGGATCTCGTTCATCTTCCGCACGCACTTCTGGCGGAACGGCTTGTCGCCGACCGCGAGGACCTCGTCGGCGAGGAAGATGTCGGAGTCGACGTGGATGGCGACGGCGAAGCCGAGCCGCGCCTTCTGGCCCGAGGAGTAGAACCCGACGGGGGCATCGAGGGTGCGGCCGAGACCGGCGAACTCGACGATGTCGTCGTACTTGCGTCGCAGCTCGCGCTCCCCCATGCCGAGGATGGCGGCATTGAGGACCAGGTTGTCGCGTCCGGAGAGCTGCTGGTGGAAGCCGGCACCGGTCGCGATCAGGCCGGCGATCCGGCCCCGCGTCAGCAGGGTGCCGTCGTCGGGGCGCATCACGCCGTTGATCATCTTCAGCAGCGTCGACTTGCCGGAGCCGTTGAGGCCCATCAGCCCGACGGCCTCACCCTGTTCGACGGTGAAGGAGACGTCCTCGATGGCGTTGAACTTCTCGCTGGTCTGGTGGCCGCGCGCCTTGGCGACGGTCACCTCGCGGAAGGTGCGGTGGTAGCGGAGGGTGAACGTCTTGGTGACGTTCTCCACGACGATCGAGGACACCATCACAGACGCTCCGGGATCTTGTTCTCAAGGCGGCTGAAGACGAGCTGTCCGATGACGAGGAACACCAGGCTGGCGCCCAGGACAGCGAAGCCGTACAGCATGAGGTGGTCCGGCATCAGCACCGAGTCCGATTCGGACTCGGTCGCCGTACCGACCCAGAACGCCCGCTGGAACAGCAGTACGGCGTCCGCGAGCGGGTTGAGCAGGAACAGTCCGGCATGCTCACCGAGCCGTTCCTGGACGTAGGACCACGGGAACATCATCGTGACCCCGTAGCGCACGAAGTGGTTGAAGACGTTGACGATGTTGCCGAAGTCGCGGAAGAAGACGTTGGCGGCGCTGAACAACAGGGCGCACGCGGTTCCGATGCACATGATGATGGCCAGGGCCAGCACCAGCGATGCCATGCCGACCGCATCGGGGGTCCACCCGGCGAGCAGGCAGGCGACCAGCAGGATCAGCATCTGCGGCAGCACGTGGTAGAAGGACACCAGCACGGCGGACACCGGGAACATCTCCCGTGGCATCGCCTGCTTCACCACCAGCGCCTTGTTGCGCACGATGGACTGGGTCCCCGACTGGAAGCTCTCCGTGAAGAAGTGGACGATGACCAGTCCGGCGAAGAGGTGGATCGCGTAGTTCGGGACGCTCTTGTGCGCGTTGAAGATGACACCGAACACGAACCAGTAGATGAAGAACTGCGTCATCGGGTTGATGTAGGACCACAGCATGCCCAGGAACGACCCCTGGTAACGCGCCCCGATCTCCCGCTTCACCAGCAGCCGCAGGAGGTAGCGGCGCTGGAAGACGGCGAGCAGGCCGTTGTCGGCCGACGGTGGCTTCAGCGGCAGGTCTGCGAAGGCCGGCCGTTCCTCGGTCTCAGACATCGGCGTCACCGTCGACCCACGGGGCAAAGGTCTTGTCCCACGCCTCCGGCGAGGTGATCTCACCGAGCGCAGCGCGATACTGCGCGGCCAGCGCCGGCCACTCCTTGCGGTAGCGGGCGTGCAGCTCGAGGGTGCGCTTCATCAGGTCCTTGAACTTGGCCTGGTCGCGGACGTACAGCGCGGCCGACGTGCCGTCGTTCATGGACACGATCGCGGAGTCGAAGGTCGCCATCCGGTACCACTTGGCGTCCATCGCTCGGATCTCCGCCTCGGGGAACTCCGCGGCGAGGCTGCGCGGCTTCTTGAGCTGGCGCAGCGGCGCGAGGCCCGCGGTGATCAGCTGGGCGCGACGGCTCGGCACCTCGGTGAGGTCCCTGCCCTTGCGCGGCGGCTTCTCGCGGCGCACCGGCGGGAAGTCGTCGTGGTCGGCGTGCAGCTGCGCGTCGGTGAACTGCTTACGGAAGGCGTTGACCTCCGGCAGCTTCGTCGCGAGCATCGCGTGCAGTCCCTGCGGGCCCGCCAGCACGTCCTCCATCGCCTGGATCCGGAGCTCGGCGGTGGAGTACTGCATCGACACGAGGTGCGCGATCTGGTGGTTGAGGCTCTCCCGGATCAGCCGGCCGCCCTTGGGGTACGTCGAGTGCAGCAGCGCGGCCACGAGCCGGTTGCGCAGGTGGAAGTACGCCTGCCAGTCGAGGGCGTCGTTCTTGTCGGTCCACGGCACGTGCCACACGGCCGCTCCGGGGAAGGTCACCGTGGGGTAGCCGGCGGCCTTGGCGCGCAGGCCGTACTCCGAGTCGTCCCACTTGATGAACAGGGGCAGCGACAGGCCGATCTCGGCGATCACCTGGCGCGGGATCAGGCACATGAACCAGCCGTTGAAGTCCACGTCGACCCGCTTGTGCAACCAGCGCGCGGAGCGCAGGTTGCGGGCGCCGAAGTCCCAGTCGTTGAAGCTGTCCAGCGGCGACATCCACCAGAAGCGCCACGGGTGGATGATCTCGCCGAAGCTGTGCAGCCGGCTCTTGGCGTAGAGGCTGAACATGTGGCCACCGACGATGGTGGGTCGACGGGCCAGGTCACCGAAGGTGACGGCGCGGATGATGCCCTCGGGCTCGCAGACGACGTCGTCGTCCATCATCATCGCGTACGTCGCCGTGCCCTTGCGCAACGACTCGGACTGGCCGCGGGCATACCCGCCGGAGCCGCCGAGGTTGCCCTGCTCGATGACCTTCAGCTTGCCGTCCAGGCCCTTCTCGGCCGCCGGGAACAGCTCGCTGTCGGCAACCTTCTGGGTGCCCTGCTCCATCACGAAGACAGTGTCGAGGTAGGGCATCAGCTCGGGCGTGCTCAGCTGGCCGAGCAGCTCGGCGCAGAAGTCGGGGCGGTTCATCGTCGTGATCGCGAGGTCGACGGTGCCGTGTGCAGCCCGGTCCACGGGGACCTCGGCCGTCCACTCGGCCGACTCGACCGTCACGTCACCGTGGCCGGCCACGACGTCGTACCAGTACCAGCCGCCGTCAACGAACGGGCCGAGCGAGAGGTGGAAGGTCAGCGTGTTGGAGTCGGCCTCGGTGAGGACGCTCTCGACCTTCTGCTGGCGCCCGTTGGCCATCGACTTGTTGACGATGACGGTGGCGCCCGCGCCCTTGACGTTGACCGTGAGGGTCACCGCCGAGACGATCGTCCACCGGCGCCAGTAGCTGGCCGGGAACGCGTTGAAGTAGGTGCCGAAGGAGAGCTTCTCCCCCGACGGGATCTGCACGGCGGTGCGGGAGAGCACCTGGTCCGGGCGGATCGTGCCGCTCGCGGTCTTCTGCCGGATCGAGGCGTTGTTCAGCTCCTTGGCCGCACGCGAGCCACCGACGACGTACTTGTCCTCGTCGAGGTTGGCCTCGTCGGGGTCGAGGTAGAGCGCGAGGACGTCGACGTCACCGTCGACCGGGAGGATCTGGCGCTGCAGCAGCCGGGTCTTCGTCGTACCTGTCGACTTGCTCACGCGTCCACCCCGCCACTCTTCAGCTCGGCACCGTCCGCGAAGTGCGGCTTGAGCTTGTTGTCGTACATCGACAGCGCCGAGGCGATGGCCATGTGCATGTCGAGGTACTTGTAGGTGCCGAGGCGACCGCCGAAGAGGACCATCGGCTCCTTCTCGGCGAGGTCGCGGTACTTGAGGAGCTTCGCGCGGTCCTCGGCCGTGTTGATCGGGTAGTACGGCTCGTCGTCGTCCTCGGCGAAGCGGCTGTACTCGTGGACGACGACGGACTTGCCGGGCAGGTAGGTGCGCTCCGGGTGGAGGTGCTTGAACTCCAGCACCCGGGTCCACGGGACGTCCTGGTCGTTGGCGTTGACGACGCCGGTGCCCTGGTAGTCATCGACGTCGACGACCTCGGACTCCAGGTCGACGGTGCGCCAGGACAGGCGCCCCTCGCAGTTGTCGAAGTACTCGTCGACCGGGCCGGTGTAGATGACCGGCACCTTGCCCTTGAACTCGTCCTGGACGTCGAACCAGTCGGTGTCGACGCGCACCTCGATGTTCGGGTGGTCCGCCATCCGGGTCAGCCACGCGGTGTAGCCGTCGACCGGGAGGCCCTCGAACTTGTCGTTGAAGTACCGGTTGTCGAAGTTGTAGCGGACCGGGAGGCGCGTGATGATGTCCGCGCTCAGCTCGGTCGGGTCGGTCTGCCACTGCTTGGCGGTGTAGCCCTTGATGAACGCCTCGTAGAGCGGGCGGCCGATCAGGCTGATCGCCTTCTCCTCGAGGTTCTTCGCGTCCGCGGTGGCGATCTCGCTGGACTGCTCGGCGATCAGCGCACGCGCCTCGTCGGGCGTGTGGCTCTTGCCGAAGAAGCTGTTGATGAGTGCCAGGTTCATCGGCAGGGAGTAGACCTGTCCCTGGTACTTGCCGAACACCTTGTGCTGGTAGTTCGTGAACGCGGTGAACCGGTTGACGTACTCCCAGACCCGTTCGTTGCTCGTGTGGAACAGGTGGGTTCCGTACTTGTGGACCTCGATGCCGGTCTCCGGCTCGAACTCGCTGTAGGCGTTTCCGCCGAGGTGGTAGCGGCGTTCGAGCACGAGGACCTTGAGGTCGAGCTCGGCTGCGCAGCGCTCGGCAATCGTCAGGCCGAAGAAGCCGGAGCCGACGACGACGAGGTCAGGGGTCGACGAAGTAGGAGACACGGTCGGTCAGTCTACGGACGTCGAGGGCACCTGCCGCATCCGACGCGCGTCGCGAAGCCCACGCGTGACGTTGCGCACCTCGGCGCGACCGCCGCGCAGGGGGCTGAGCAGGACCACCGCCAGCGCGATCAGCCACGGCTTGAGGCGGACCAGCGGGTTCTCGCCGTACCTCATGTGGACGGCGAAGAGGTTGCGGTACATGTAGTACCCCTTCCAGCCCGCGAGGTCGTGCTGCTGGTCGAAGTCCAGCTGCCGGACGAGCACGGCATCGCGAACCGCCCGGATCGGGAACCCGGCCCGCCGGGCCCGGATCGCGAAGTCCACGTCGTCGTAGAAGATGAAGTACGACGCGTCGGGCAGGCCGATCCTCTCGATCACCTCGCGGCGCACGAGGAAGCCCTCGAAGGCGACGTTCTCGACCTCGACCGTGGCCGGCATGGCCGCCCGGTCCGGGTACGACGAGTCGATGCTGGCCGTCTTCGGGCGGATCGCCAGCGGGTTGCGCAGGTCGAAGCGGATCGCGGCCTTCTCCACCAGGGCGCCGGCGCGGTCCTCGCGCACCGCGATCAGGCAGGAGCCGTCGACCTCGAGGAGGCGCGTGAGGCAGTCGGGGGCGGGGACCACGTCGTCGTCCATCAGCCACATCGCGTCGTGGCCGCGGTCGTAGGCGGTCTTCAGCCCGAGCCGGAAACCGCCCGCACCACCGAGGTTCTCGCTGGTGCGGATCGTGACGAGGCCGGGCAGCGTCGACGCGGCCAGCACGTCGGGCGTGTGGTCGGAGCTGAAGTTGTCGACGACGTAGACGGCGTCGGGAGCGCGATCGAGGGCGGCCAGGCCCGCGAGCATCTTCTCGAGGAGGTCGGCGCGGTTGTAGGTCACCACGACGACGGCCACCTTCTCGGTGGTTGAGGTGCGAGCGGAGCGAGCCTCGAAACTCACGTGAGGTACTTCCGGTGTCCGGAGAAGTCGCCGCGCAGGCCGGAAACTGCGGCGCGAGCGCTCAGCGGGATCCGCGCCGGTTGGCGACGGGTGAACAGGTAGAACCAGACCGTCTTGATCCAGAACAGCAGGACGTGCACCCACCCGCGGTAGGCCCGCAGGTTGAGGGTGTTGTTGCGCGCCATGCAGTAGTGCTTGAGGTCGCTCGGCGTGTGGTTGTACGTCGTCCTCCCGAACATCATCGGCGTGCCGAGGTCGTCGGTGGCCGGGTGATGGAAGTGCGCGTCGACGACGGTCGCGATCCGGGCACCCGCCCGTTCGGCGCGCCAGAGGTACTCGACGTCGTCGCCCCAGATGAAGAACTCCTCGCGCGGCAGCCCGATGCGCTCCACGAGGTCGCGCGTCACCAGCACCCCGTTGAACGGGATCACCACGCCGTCGATCAGTCCGTCGACCGCGGCGGCCTCGACCTCGGCCATCGCGTGCACGACCTTCGTGCCGCCGGGCAACCGGATCGGGAAGCAGAGGCGCGAGGGGTCGTGCTCGGCGAGCACCGCGGGACCGCAGAAGTCCAGCCCGTCGCGCTCGACCCGTTCGAGGAGCAGGTCGAGGCAGTCCGGGGCGGGCATCCCGTCGTCGTCCATCAGCCAGACCAGGTCGGCACCCTCGCGGACCGCCCACGCGAGCCCGTGGTGGAACCCGCCGGCGCCGCCCGTGTTCGTGGCCAGCGTCTCGAACTCGAACGAAGGTCCGGTGGTCGAGGTGCGAGCGGAGCGAGCCTCGAGACCCAGCCACTCCCCCGTCCCGTCGGTCGACGCGTTGTCGACCACGAGGATCCGCTCGAGCCCGGGAACCGCCTGCAGGCGCGGAATGAGTCGCTGCAGCATCGCCAACCGGTTGAAGGTCACGACGACCGCCTGCACACGCACGCGGGCCACCCTACTGTCCGGTTCGGATCATCCTGATTCGCCGCCCGGCCACCGTGAACCACCTCGTACCCGACGGACACTGACCGGTGCCCGTCGGGCGATCGCGGGTCCTGCACGACTAACGTTCCTCATGTGGACACCGACGCCGTACTGACCCTGCTCCAGGACGTCGCCGCCGAGGTGATCAATCCGCGGTTCCGCGCACTGGCCGATCACCAGGTCTCGGAGAAGAATCCCGGCGACCTCGTGACGATCGCCGACCACGAGTCGGAGGTGCTGATCACCGCAGCCCTGCTCGCGGCGTACCCGGACGCGGTCGTCCTCGGCGAGGAGGCGATGGCGGCGGACCCGTCCCTGCTCGACCGCTTCGCGCAGTCCGGGCACGGCTTCACCGTCGACCCGGTCGACGGCACCAAGAACTTCGTCAACGGCTCTCCCGACCACGCGGTGATGGTGTCGGAGGTACGGGCCGGCGAGATCACCCGCGCCTGGATCTGGCAGCCCCAGCACGAGCGGTCGTACGTCGCCGAGCGTGGCGCCGGCGCCTTCCTCAACGGCGAGCGCTTGAGCGTCACGACCGGCACCGGGGCGCCGTACCGCACCGCCCGGCGGTCCTGGGTGGGCCGCGACCTGGTCGGCCTCGGCACCCTCGAGCTCACCTGGGCGTGTTGCGGCGTGGACTACCCGCACCTGATGGCGGGCGACGCGGCTGCGCTCCTCTACAACCGGACCATGCCGTGGGACCACCTGCCCGGCGCGCTGATCCTGACCGAGGCCGGCGGCGTCATCGGTCGCCACGACGGTCAGCCGATCGTCCCGCTGGGACTCGACGGTGGCATCGTCGCGGCACCCGACCGGGCGACGCACGACGCCGTGGTCGCGACACTCGCAGCCTCGCTGGTCTGATCGGCCCAGCTCGCCTGCTCACCTCGCCTGCTCAGCAGGCAGCAGCGACGTCGTCGGTCTCGTTGGCGGTGTAGCCGTCATTGCGGGACCCGAGCGATCCGCCGTTGACCTTGCCGGTGCTCTTCTTCTTCGTCTTCGTCGCCTTGGGCTTCTTCTTGCCCTCGGCGCGGTCGATGGCGTTGTCCACCATCTTGTGGACCAGGTCGATGTCCGGGTGGGCGGTGTTGACCTGCGGCGGCACCAGGGACACCGTGGAGACGGCTTCCTTGCGCGCCCGCATGGCCAGCTGCACGAAGTCGCTCAGTGCGCCACCGGGGATGTCGGTGCTGATCATCGCGCTGGAGGCCTCGGCGATCTCCTGGAAGTTCGTCAACGCCTGCTTCGGGCTGATCTGGGTGAGCAGCGCCGTCATCACGCACTTCTGGCGCGCCATCCGCGAGTAGTCGTCGCTGCCCTCGCGGGAGCGGGCGTACCACAGGGCGTCGTGACCGTTGAGCTTGCGCGTGCCGGGTTCGATGTAGCCGGTGACGTCGCTGCCGAGGCCGCCGACCGGGATCCGCTGGCGCACGTTGAGGGTCACGCCGCCGAACGCGTTCACGAGGCGCTTGAACCCCTTCATGTTGACCATCACCCAGTAGTTGATCTCCAGGCCCGTGATGCCCTCGATGGCCATCTTGGTCGCCTCGATACCGGGGTGGTCGGAGTCGAAGAGGTCGGTGTGGTCCTCGGCCCAGGTGCTGACGCCGTTGAGGTAGCAGCCGTCGCAGTCGAAGCCCTTGGGGAACTGCTTGTCCATGACCGAGCCCTCCCGGAACGGGAAGTTCTGCATGTTCCTCGGCAGGCCGATCATCACGGTGCGCCCGGTCGTGGCATCGACCGACGCGACCGTCATCGAGTCCGGGCGCAGGCCCCAGCGGTCCGCGCCAGAGTCACCGCCGAGCAACAGCACGTTGAAGCGACCGTCGTTGGCAGCACCGAGGTCGCCGTCGACGAACTGGGTCAGGAAGTCGCGCTGCGCGGCAGCGAGGTGCGCACCGAACAGCAGCGTCCCGGCGACCGAGAAGCAGAGGATGCCGTTGACGCCGACGATCGCGCGGCGGTGCGGCAGGCGCAGGGTGAGGGGCTGGCCGATCCGCCAGGCGTCGATGAACAACCCTGCCCAGGCGACGGCGCCGACCAGCATGTAGAGGCGGGCGGCGAGCATCACGTCGGCGTTCAGCGCGAGCCTGAGGCCGAGGGACGGCTGCAGGGCGATGGCGATCCCGCCGACGACCAGCGTGCCGAGCGACAGCAGCCAGACGCGGATCGCGACCCGGCCGATGTCGCGGTTGCCCGCGACCAGCTGGGCCGAACCGGGCACGAGCAGGGTGAACGCCATCAGCGTCAGGGCCCGGCGGAAACGCACCCGCGCGGCCCGCTCGTCTACGGCGATCTGCGGCACCCGCCCAGTATCACCAGTCACAACCGTCCCACGGGTTGCGACGCGCCGCTGGGTCAGGCTGCGGGCACGGAGACGCCGCCCGGTTCGGCGAGCCGGGCGATCTCGTCCCCGGAGGCATTGGCGCCCGTGCACATCACGGCCACCGGTCCCCCGAACTGTCCGGGCCGCACGGTGCTGTGCGGGGACAGCAGGCCGGCCAGCGCAGCGGCCCCGGCGCCCTCGGCGAGGGTGTGCGCGCGCGTGGCGAGCAGGCGGGCCGCATCGTCGATGGCGTCGTCAGTGACCAGCACGAACTCGTCGAGCCGGTCGCGGAGGATCCGCTGCGGCAGCGGGTAACCCGTCGTCGTGGCCAGCCCCGAGGCCCGCGTCGTGGCCGGAGCAGTCTGGATCTCGCCCGAGCTCCACGAACGCCATCCTGCCGGTGCGGCCGCGGACTGGACCCCGACGACCCGGCACTCCGGGGCTAGGGCGTCGCGTGCCAGGCAGGCGCCGGAGGCTCCCGTGCCACTGCCGATGGGCACGAACACGGCCGCGAGGTCGGGCGCCTGGCCGAACAGCTCGAGGTACGCCGTCGCGTGGCCGAGCACGATCCGGCGATCGGTCGGACAGATGAACGACCCGCCGGTGGCCGCGGCGAGTGCCCGGGCCTCGGCGGCTGCCTCTCCGAGCGTGCTGCCGGCGACGACCACGTCCGCGCCCAGGGCCGCGACCGCGTCGCGCTTCACTGCGGGCGCGCTGGACGGCATCACGATCGTCGCGCGGACGCCGGCCAACCGGGCGCCGTACGCGACCGACTGGGCGTGGTTGCCCGTCGAGCACGTGACCAGGCCGTGGGCGCGCTCCGCAGCGGTCAGCGTGGAGGCGAGGTGGACACCACCGCGCACCTTGAAGGATCCGGTGGGCAGCACGTGCTCGTGTTTGACGAGTACGGCGGCGCCGACCGCGAGGTCGAGAAGCGGATGGGACTGCAGCGGAGTCGCCGGCAACTCGCGGGCGACGACGTCGGCCGCACGGCGCACGTCGTCGAAGGTCGGGTCCACGGCAGTCATGCCGTCATGGTCCCGCGCGACCCACCCATCGGTCCAATAGTTCCTTTCATGGATTTTAATCGATACTGTCGATCTGTAGGATCAGCGGATGATCGACCTGCGCCGCCTCGAAGCCCTCGTCGCCGTGCACCGGACCGGCTCGGTCTCGGCTGCCGCCGTCCAGCTGCACTACGGCCAGCCGACGATCTCCCACCACCTGCGGCGCCTCGAGGCGGAGACGGGCAGCGTGCTGCTGCAGCGCGTCGGTCGCGGGGTCCGACTCACCCCGGAGGGCGAGCGTCTCGCACTGCGTGGCGAGGAGATCCTCGGCATGCTGGCCCGCGCCGAGGAGGAGCTCGCGGCCACCACGAGCCTCCAGGCCGGTCGGGTCCGGCTGGCGGCCTTCCCCTCGGGTGCAGCCACCCTCGTCCCCGCGGCCCTCGCCCTGCTCGCCGGGCGCCACCCCGGCATCGACCTCGACCTGGTCGAGGCGGAACCGCCCGAGGCGCACGAGCTGCTCCGCGCCGGCACCGTCGACCTCGCACTGACCTTCACCTACCCCGGCCAGCCGGAACCGGACCAGATCACGTCCGTGCCCGTGTTCGAGGACCGGCTCTTCCTGGTCACCCGCCCGGCCGACGCCCCCGCGGCCGACCTGCCCGTCGACCTCGCGAACCTGGCCGACGACGCATGGATCACCGGGTGCGAGCGCTGCCGCCGCGAGCTGCTGGCGTTGTGCGACGACGCCGGGTTCACACCCGCGATCGCCTTTGCCAGCGACGACTACGTCGCGGTGCAGTCCCTCGTCGCGGCCGGCATGGGCGTCACCGTGCTGCCCGGACTCGCGTTGCGCGCCCACCAGCACCCTGACGTCGTACGACGTCCGCTGGCGGCGCAGCGCCGCGTCCAGCTGTCTTCGTACGGCGCCCCACCCCGACCCGCCGCCGTGGACGCGGTCGCGGCCGCGCTGACCGAGGTGGCCGAACCGCTCAGGGAATGAGGCGCGCGGCGTCGATCTCCAGGCGCTTGGCGAGGCGGTGGGCGCGGCGGATGCCGGCCTCGCGCATCCGGCGGTGGTCCTCGTCGCTCTCCGGCTCGAGGGCGGGCACCGGCCGTGCTGCTCCGGCACCGTCGATGGCGACGAAGACGAAATAGGCCGAGCCCACGTGGCGCCACTCGGTCGCGGCGTCCCACGGCTGGGTCTCGATCCGGACCCCGATCTCCATCGAGGACGAGCCCACCCAATTGATCTGCGCGAAGGTCCGCACGATGTCACCGACCCGGACCGGCTCCAGGAAGGCCATCTCGTCGAGCGCCGCGGTCACGGCCGGACCGCCACTGTGCCGCTGGGCGACGACCCCGGCCGCCGAGTCGGCGAGCTTCACCACCTCACCGCCGTGGATGTTGCCCAGCAGGTTGGCCTGGGCACGTGAGGTGACGGTCGCCAGCTCGATGCGGGAGTACGACGGCGTGCGTGCCGCAACGATTTCGCTCACGGCCTGACGGTAGCGTCCTTCTCATGGCAGGGCGTGGCAACCACAACGGCGACGACGGCGACGGGTCGAACGGCGACGGGTTCGACTGGATCTACGGCGCGCCCGGGTCCGGGTCCGGGTCCGGGTCGCAGCCGGGACGCGACGCAGACCCGACGCGACGGCTCCCCGTCCAGCCGCGCCCCGGGGTCTCCCCTCCACGGCAGACCAACCGGATGCCACCGATCGAGCAGTACGGCGCCACGCCGGAGCCGCCACGCAGCCCCCGGCCGAACTGGGCTCCGCGCCGCAGCCCGTGGTCGCGGCCGCGGACCTACGTCCGCCTGTTC
>NZ_JBMCZA010000130.1:28735-36086 GCF_048654705.1 Nocardioides sp. CPCC 206348 | reverse complement strand
GTTCCCATCGTGAGCTGGAACAAGGTCGACAAGGTCGACTTCGAGCCGTCCGCTGACCGCCCGGGCGACCAGCCCGGGACGACCTACCTCCTGGTCGGCAGCGATTCGCGCGCCGGACTGACCAAGGAGGAGCGCAAGAAGCTCCACACGGGCAACGAGAAGAGCGAGCTCACCGACACGATCCTGCTGCTGCACACCGGCGACGGGCCGACGACCCTGGTCTCGATCCCGCGCGACTCCCCGCTCAAGATCCCCGGCTTCGGGACGAGCAAGGTGAACTCGGCCTACGCCAAGGGCGGCACTCCCCTGCTGGTCCAGACGCTCGAGAACGCCACCGGCATCCGGATCGACCACTACGTCGAGATCGGCTTCGGCGGGCTCGTCGGCGTCGTCGACGCGGTCGGCGGCATCGAGATCTGCCCCAAGAAGGCGATCCGCGACAAGCCGTCCGGGCTCGACGTGAAGAAGGGTTGCCAGGAGGTCGACGGCGCAACGGCACTCGCCTACTCGCGGGCTCGCAAGCACAGCCCCATCTCGGACCTGGCCCGCGTGCAGCAACAACGTGAGGTCGTCGCCGCGGTGGGCAAGAAGGTGCTCTCCCCGTGGTCGGTCGTGAACCCCTTGCGCTGGTGGAAGCTCAACGCCGCGGTGCCGGACTTCTTCCGCTTCGGCGAAGGCATGGGGCCTGTTGCTGCCGGGAAGTGGGCCCTGGCCATGACCGACACGGGCGAGTCGTGCACAGTCCCCCTCGCGAGCGCCGACGCCACGTGGGACAAGAAGCGCGCGAACAAGCTCTTTGCGACCATCATCGAGGACCGCACCGAGGACATCACCCCCGACCTGTGCACCGCCACCGGCCTGGCCGACTGACGACGCCGACTGACGACACCCCGAAGGAACACCCGTGTACGAGACCCTGACCTGGGACGTCGACGCCGACGGCATCGCGACCCTCACGCTCCACCGCCCCGACGCGCTCAACGCGTTCAACCTGACGATGGCGCGCGAGCTCGAGCAGGTCTTCCTGACCGATGCCCGCGAGGACACCGTTCGCGCCGTGGTCGTGACCGGTTCGGGCCGGGCCTTCTGTGCCGGGATGGACCTGTCGGCCGAGGGCAACGTCTTCGGGCTCGACGAATCGCTCTCGCCCACTCCCGAGGACTTCCGGGCGTCGTACGACGAAGCGCCGTACGACACCGGCATCCGCGACACCGGCGGCAAGGTGACGCTCGCGATCCACGCCCTGCCGAAGCCCGTGATCGCCGCGATCAACGGTCCGGCTGTCGGGATCGGGGCGACGATGACGCTCGGCATGGACATCCGCCTCGCGTCGGAGAAGGCGCGGATCGGCTTCGTCTTCGGTCGGCTCGGCATCGTGCCCGAGGCATGTTCCAGCTGGTTCCTGCCCCGGATCGTCGGCATCCAGCAAGCCCTCGAGTGGGTCTACTCCGCCGACATCCTGACCGCCGAACAGGCCCTCGCCGGCCGTCTGGTCCGCAGCGTCCACGCACCCGACGACCTGCTGCCGGCGGCGTACGACCTGGCCCGCAGCTTCGTGGTGGGCCGTTCGCCCGTGGCACTGGGCCTGGCGAAGCGACTGCTCTACCGCAACGTCGCTGCCGCCGACCCGCTCGAGGCGCACCTCACCGACTCCCTCGCGATGTACTGGGCGTCGATCGGTGACGGCAAGGAAGGCGTGGCCGCGTTCCTCGAGAAGCGCGCGCCGCAGTTCACCGGCAAGGCGTCGGAGCTCCCCGCGATCGAGTGAGCGCTACATCGCCATCATCAGGATCTCGTCACGGGAGTACTCCCGGCCGGGGTGCTCGGCAGCGAGGTGCTCCTGCACCTTCTCGACCAGCTCGTCGTCGGTGTCACCCCGCAGGGTGACGGCACAGGGACAGCGCAGCGACGGCATCAGGACCTCCAGGAACGAGAACAGGTTCCTGCCAGCCTAGTGGAGTCAGGGGAAAAGCAATCCCGGCCGCCCCCTGGGGACGGCCGGGATGGATGCTGCTGTGCGGTCAGGCTGCTGCGCCCTCGCGGCGACGGCCGTAGCCGACGCCACCGGCGCCTGCGGCCACGAGGCCAGTTCCGAGGACCAGCCACATGACGTTGGGACCGCCCGTGTTCGGGAGTCCACCTTCTTCTTCGCCACCGGTCTCGCCTGCGACGCCGATGCGGAAGGCGTCGGTGTCGTCGGAGGGGAGGAACAGGCCGGAGTCATCGGGCGTCAGGGACGCCGTGCCGATGTAGCTGCCCTTCGGCAGACCCGGGCCCTCGATGGTGATCGGCTGGTCGACGAAGTGGACGGTGGTGGTGAACAGCGGTGCGGCCACCACGGACTGGGCGCCGCGTGCGGCACTCGAGCTCGCGGAGATCGCCACAGCGATGTCACCCTCGGGAGGCGTCGGGTAGTTCGCGCTGGCACTCACGACGATCGAGATCGGATCGCCGGGGCCGGTGCTCGTGACCTCGATGCTGGTCTCGGTCGGAATCTTCGGTGAGTACGGATCAGCGACTGCCGACGTGGCGGGCGCAACGACGAACGCTGCGGCCAGCGCGGCGAGCGCAACTGTCTTCCTGAGCAAGACGACCTCCTTCAACTACCCCATGCAACGACCCGGGCCACCCAAAGGTGACGTCACGGGGCGCTCGAATGGAATCACAGTAGCGTCATTGCGCCACTCTGGGCGAGCGGGGTAGCGAAAGTGGTCCAAGTCTCACCCAGCAGTGGGTGCGGTCTCGATCAAGTGCCCGAACAGCACAGACCTGTTGTCGGTGTGGAAGATCTCGGAACAGGTCAACAGGGTGATCAGGTAGTCGCCCACGTCGGACGGTGGCTGGGTGCCGCCCGACTTCGGGTTGACCGGTGAGGCCGCCAGGACCCAGCCCGCCGTGAACGGGACGATGAGGTCCTCCCCGCCCGTGTCCAGTTCATAGGTGTACGTCGCCACGCGGGTCTCGACGTAGACCTTGTCGCCCGCCTGGAGCTCGGGCAGGTCGGCGAACGGCTCGCCGTGCGTGACCCGGTGTCCGGCCAGCACGTAGTTGCCCTTCGCGCCTGCGGCCGCCGTGTCCTCCATGTGTCCGACGCCGGCCGCGAGGACCTCGTCGGTCGAGCCCTCGAGCACGGGGACGGCGTAGTCCTTGCCGAACCGCGGGATGTGCAGGATCGCGCTCGCGTTGCCGAACTTCGTGCGGACCACGTCCTGGCCGTCGTCCCAACCGTCGTGGAGCGCCTCACGGACGTCACCCTGGCGCTGCTGCGACTGCCAGTTGGTGCCCCAGAACTGCCAGGCCACCCAGCCGAGCACGGAGAGGCCGGCCGCAATCAGGCCACAGCCGAGCCAGAACGAGATCTTCTTGCGCGCCGACGCCGGCGGCTTGCCGTCGCCCTGCGTCGTGTCACTGGAGCGCGAGCGCCGACGGCGCACGCGCGTGGTGCCGCTGTCGGCGGTGTCGTCCGTCGACTCCACGGCCTCGTTGTCCGACTGCGTCATGCGGGTTCCCCTCCTCGGGCGACCGTCCCTCGGGTCACCCACTCATCCAACGCTACGCGGTGGAGAGCGTCACGCCCGGGAGCGGCGCCGGCTCGAGGCCACCAGCTCGACACCGGCGACGAGCATGACCGCACCCGCCAGGAGCAACAGGATGTTGGGGCCACCCGTGTCGGGCAGATCGCCTTCGCCCCCGACGTCGCCGTCGTCACGGACACCACCGACCTCGAACGGTGCAACGTCCTCGCAGCCGATCAAGGTGGCAGCGTCGGGAGTGAAACGGACGCTGGCGATGTGGTCACCGCGGGACAGTCGTGGCCCCACGACGCGCAAGGGCGAGTCTTCGTAGCGGACCGTCTTCGTCCACACCGTGACGGGCGTGACCCGGGCAGTCCGGGCAGTAGCCGCGCCCTTCGTGATCTTGATGTCGACCGATCCGGTCACGGGCAGGTTGGTGTTGGCGGTCACGACGACGCGCATCACGACCCGCTGGCCGGCGACGGCGGTGGGCACAGTGACGTTGCAGCTGGTCGGAACGTCAGGGCTGTAGGTGTCGTCGGCCTGCGCCGCCCCAGGGGCAGCCATCAGTGCCAAGGCAGCGAAAACGATGACCATGAACTGTCGCATTTGACCTCATCACCTTGATGCACAGAACGCCCGACGCAGTTCCCCACGATGGTCGGATATGCCTTCAACCCGCAGATGTGATTTTTGTTACGCGACAATCCGCACTCTTTTTACTTTTTTTCGTTCGCATGCGCGCCGCGGGCACCCTGCGCTCGGCCAGGCGTGGCGACACGAACCACCCAGGACGATTACTCAGATGTCGCTCTGCACGCCGGCGAGGAGCTGCCGCGCCATGACGATCCGCTGCACCTGGTTGGTGCCTTCGTAGATCTGGGTGATCTTGGCGTCGCGCATCATCCGCTCGACCGGGTAGTCGCGGGTGTAGCCGTAGCCACCGAGCACCTGCACGGCGTTGGTGGTGACCTCCATGGCCACGTCGGACGCGAAGCACTTCGCCGCGGCACCGAAGAAGGTGAGGTCCTTGTCGCCGCGCTCGGAGCGACCGGCGGCGGCGTAGGTCATCTGGCGTGCGGCCTCGACCTTCATGCCCATGTCGGCGAGCAGGAACTGCAGGCCCTGCTGGTCCGCGATCGGCTTGCCGAACTGGATGCGGCCCTTGGCGTACTCCAGCGCGTAGTCGAGCGCGCCCTGTGCGACGCCGACGGCCTGGGCCGCGATCGTGACGCGGGTGTGGTCGAGAGTGCGCATGGCGATGTCGAAGCCCTCGCCCTCCGCGCCGATGATCCGGTCGGCGGGGATGCGTACGTTGTCGAAGTAGACCTCGCGGGTCGGGGAGCCCTTGATGCCGAGCTTCTTCTCCGGCGCCCCGAACGAGACACCCTCGTCGGACTTCTCGACGACGAAGGCGGTGATGCCGCGGGTGCGCTTGGAGGCGTCGGTCATCGCGAGGACCGTGTAGTACTCCGAGACCCCGGCGTTGGTGATCCAGCGCTTCACGCCGTTGAGCACCCAGAAGTCACCGTCGCGCACGGCCGTCGTCTTCTGGTTGGCGGCGTCGGAGCCGGCGTCCGGCTCGGACAGGCAGTAGGAGAATCCGCCCTCACCGGCAGCCAGCTTCGAGAGGTACTTCTTCTTGATCTCCTCGCCGCCACCGAGCTGGACGGGCAGCGAGCCGAGCTTGTTCACGGCGGGGATCAGGGACGACGAGACGCAGGCGCGGGCGACCTCCTCGATCACGATGACGGTGGCGAGCGCGTCGGCGCCGGCGCCGCCGTACTCCTCGGGAACGTGCGGTGCGTGGAAGTCCGAGGCCACCAGGGCATCGTGGGCTTCCTGCGGGTAACGCGCCTCCTCGTCGACGATGGCCGCGAAGGGAGCCACCTTGGCGTCGCAGATCGCGCGGACGGCCTCGCGGATGGCCTGGTGCTCCTCGGTGAGGGCGTACGTCGGGAAGTCAGCGTTGGTCATGGGAATAATAGTAGGACGTCCTAGCATTGCCTCCTCATGGCCGCCGAGGAGACTGTGACCGAGATCGCATCGATCGACCCGACCGCAGTCGACTTCATGCTCGACGATTGCGAGACGTGGGCCGTGGTCGGACTGTCCGGCAACCCCGCGCGTACGGCGTACTCGATCGCCCGCATGCTCCAGGAGCGGGGCAAGCGGATCATCCCGATCCACCCGTCCGCGCCGGTGGTGCTGGGCGAGCAGGGCTACGCGACGCTCGCCGACGTGCCCTTCCCGATCGACGTCGTCGACGTGTTCCGGCGGTCCGAGGAGGCCGGTCGCTTCGCTGACCAGGCCGTCGCCGTTGGCGCGAAGGCCGTGTGGTTCCAGCTCGGTGTCATCGACCGCGCCGCGCTGGAGCGCACCCGTGCCGCCGGCGTCCCGATGGTCATGGACACGTGCCCGGCCATCGAATGGCGCAAGCGAACCTAGTCGCTCCGCCGGAGCCAGCGGCCCGGCCAGCCCACGATGGCCTCGAGCGGTCCCCGGCGCCCGGACAACGCGAACGCGGCGCCGAGCCCGAGGACGATGGCGACGTACCAGCCGAAGTTGTCGGGCTGCTCGGCCGGCCACACCTGCTCGGTCTTCGTGACGACGTGCACCGTGTAGGCCGTGAGCGGGATGGCCCCGGCGCCGGCCACCAGCGCAAGCGCGACCTTGCCATGACGCGGGACCACGTCGACGAGGACGAGCGCCAGCCCCAGGACGACCAGGGCGCTGCCGATCGTCTGCGCCAGGTCGAAGGGCGTTGCCGAGTGGGGCGAGACCACCAGCAGCCACTGCCACGCTCCCCCCGTGGGTGGCGATCCGTGGAGGCTGTCCTGCAGGACGCGCAGCGCCTGCTCGTGGGTGAGCACGCGGTGCGGGAACAGCGCGCCACGGATCCCCGGATCCGCAGTGCACAGGCGCGACACTGCGGTCGCCATCACCGCGAGGCCGGCACCCCAGCCGGCCAGCCGCAGCGGCGTGCGCCACCCGCGCAGGTCTGTGCGTCCGAGCGCCATGCCGGCCAGCAGGTACGCCAGCCACGGCACGGCCGGATAGGTGCCCGTGAACAGCAGGTGGGCGAGCAGCTGGCCGGGGTCTCCGAGCGAGGCGAAGTCGGGACTTCCGGAGAGTCGGTCCGGGAGCTCGGGCCGCACCAGATGGGACACCACGGGCGCGACCACCAGCCACGCACCGGCCAGCATCGCCAGCGGCAGGGCACGCAGGCCGAGGAACGGCAGGCCCAGCAGGAACAGCACCCCGTAGTAGGCCAGGATGATCGCGAGGCCGGTCTCCAGCCCGCCGAGGGCGAGCCCGATCAGCGCGATCAGCACCGCACGAACCGCGATCCCGGCCGCGGACCGCCCGAGGTCGCGTCCCGCCTGCGGCGTGGTCCCGCCCGTGATCAGGGCGAGGCTGACGCCGGCCAGCACCGCGAAGAGTGCCGAGGCACGCCCGCCCGCCAGCCACTGGACCGTGGTCAGGCCGCCGCTGGCCGTGTGGCCGTCGAGCACATGGGTCGCCACCATCCCGAGCAGGGCGATGGTGCGGGCGAGGTCGACGCCGACCAGTCGCCCGGCTGATCGAGCGGGGCGCAGGATCATCCCTCGCGCCGTACCACCGCACCCTTGGCCCGGGCGGCGGCCTTGAGCTCGGCCTGGAACTCGGTCATCTTCTGCTGGAGGGCGACGTCGGTCGCCGCGAGGATGCGTACGGCGAGCAGGCCGGCGTTGCGCGCGCCACCGACCGCGACCGTGGCGACCGGGACTCCGGCCGGCATCTGCACGATGGAGAGCAACGAGTCCATGCCGTCGAGGTACTTCAACGGGACCGGC
>NZ_JBMCZA010000130.1:22630-28725 GCF_048654705.1 Nocardioides sp. CPCC 206348 | reverse complement strand
AGGATGCGTACGGCGAGCAGGCCGGCGTTGCGCGCGCCCCCGACCGCGACGGTGGCGACCGGGACACCGGCCGGCATCTGCACGATGGAGAGCAGGGAGTCCATGCCGTCGAGGTACTTCAACGGGACCGGAACACCGATGACCGGCAGCGGAGTGACGGAAGCGAGCATGCCCGGCAGGTGGGCGGCCCCGCCGGCACCGGCGATGATCACCGACAGGCCGCGGCTCGCGGCATCCTTGCCGTACTGCAGCATCTCCTCCGGCATCCGGTGGGCGGAGACGACGTCCGCCTCGAAGGGGATGTCGAACTCGGCCAGCGCCTCGGCCGCAGCCTGCATCACCGGCCAGTCGGAGTCGGAGCCCATCACGATGCCTACACGCGCACTCATGGGCGCGAGCCTAGAGGTTGCCGGGTCCGGCCAGCTCACTCGCTGTCGTTGCCGAGGTCTCCACTGAACCAGTCGGCGGCGTGCCGGGCGCGCTCGAGGCAGTCCTCGAGGTCGTCGCCGTAGACATTGACGTGGCCGACCTTGCGGCCCGGGCGCAGGTCCTTGCCGTAGAGGTGCACCCGCAGGTGCGGGTCGCGGGCGAAGGCGTGGGGGTAGCCGTCGTACAGGCGTCCGACCTGGTGCCCGTCTCCCTGGTCGCCGCCGAGGATGTTGACCATCACGGTCCAGCGGGCGCGCGGTTCGGGTGAGCCGAGGGGCAGGTCGAGTGCGGCGCGCAGGTGGTTCTCGAACTGGCTGGTGACCGCGCCGTCCTGGGTCCAGTGGCCGGTGTTGTGCGGTCGCATGGCGAGCTCGTTGACCAGGACCTGCACCCGACCCTCGGCGTCGACGGTCTCGAAGAGCTCGACCGCGAGGATGCCGGTCACGCCGAGCTCGCCCGCGATCCGCAGGGCGAGCTGCTGGGCAGAGGTGGCCAGGCCCGGGTCGAGGTCGGGTGCCGGCGCGACCACCTCCCGGCAGACGCCGTCGACCTGCAGGGTCGCGACGACCGGGTACGCAGCAGCCTGGCCACTGGGCGCCCGGGCCACCAGCGCGGAGAGCTCGCGACGGAAGTCCACGAACTCCTCGGCGAGCACGCGCACGCCGGCCGACGCGGCCACGGCCAGTGCCTCGGTGGCGTCGTCAGGAGTACGGACGACCCAGACCCCCTTGCCGTCGTACCCTCCGCGACTGACCTTGAGGACACACGGGAGGCCGAACGCCTCGACATCGGCAGCCGAGCCGACCACCGCCCAGCGCGGTTGCGGCGCACCGAGCCGGGCCATCGCCTCGCGCATCACGATCTTGTCCTGGGCGTGCACCAGGGCCTCGGGGCCCGGGTGTGCGATGACGCCGTCGGCCGCCAGCGCGCGCAGGTGCTCGGTCGGGACGTGCTCGTGGTCGAAGGTGACGACCGAGCAGCCCTCGGTGACCGCGCGCAGGTCAGCGAGGTCGCGGTAGTCCCCCACCCGGTGGTCCGGGATCACCTGGGCGGCGGAGACACCCTCGGCCTCGGCCAGCAGGCGCAGCGGTACGCCGAGCGCGATGGCCGGCTGGGCCATCATCCGGGCGAGCTGTCCGCCACCGATGACGGCAATACGGGGCGCAGCGGAATCGGTCGTGGACACGGCCGAACCCTACGCAATCGGGAGGTGTCAGGCCGAACCGGTGAGGTCAGCGCTGACCGTGGTCTCGAATCGCAGGCCCTGACCACGGATCGTGGTGATCAGCTGGGGCTGGCGGGTGTCGTCACCGAGCTTGCGTCGTACCCAGCCGAGGTGGACGTCGATGGTCTTCGACGACGTCCAGAAGGTGACTCCCCAGACGTCCCGCATGAGTTCCTCGCGGGTGACCACGGAGCCGGCGCGGGCGATCAGGGCGTGCACCAGGTCGAATTCCTTGCGCGACAGGAGTACCTCGCGGTCCCCACGCCACGTCCTGCGGGTTGACGGATCAACCCGCACGTCCTGCACCTCGATCACAGGGTTCAAGGTAAGGATCGCGCCGGGATCTCGCGGGGAAACGGCAAGAATTTTGCCGACCCATGTCCCTGGGAGTAGTGGCGTCAGGCCCGGCGTACGGCGACCGGCTCGACCACGCCGAAGCCGCGGACGGGTCGCGGGGGCAGCGGACGGGTCTCGATCTGGTCCGCCGGAAGCAGGTCGGCGGTCGCCTGGTCGACGATGATCCGGTTGCGCCGGGCGACCTGGGTGAGGCGTGCAGCGAGGTTCACCGGAGGTCCGAAGACGTCGCCCAGTCGCAGCACCACACCGCCGGTGGCGAGGCCGACGCGTACGTCCGGCATCCGCGGATCGCGGCCGATCACGTTGATGATTCCCTCGGCCGTGGCGAAGGCGGCCATCGGATCGTCGTTCACGAAGAGCACGGCGTCACCCATGCTCTTGATCATCCGGCCCTTCTCGCGGTTGATCACGTCACCGCAGCGGGCCTCGAAGATGTCGACGAGCTCGCCGATCCGTTCGCGGGTCACCTCGTTGGACAGGGCCGTGAAGCCGACGATGTCGGCGAAGCCGACACAGAGGTCGGTGGTGTGCGGATCGGCGTCGATGGCGCGCACGGACTGCATCCGCACCACGGCCGCGGTCACGTGGCGCCGCCAGGCATAGATGAGGAGGTCCTCGAACCGGGTTCCGAAGCGGTCGATCACCCACGACGTGGGATCGCCGGTCTCGTCGCCGTTCTCCTCGATGAAGGCGTCGTTGACGTGGTGGACGAGCTCGCCCACCTCCCAGTCGGCGAGCCGGGCCATGGTGAGGCCGACCCCACGCGCGACGTTGAGCGCGACGTCGAAGTCGATGACTCCTTCACCGACGAGGTCGACCATCAGGCCCAGGGCAGCGACGTCCGCATGGGTGTAGGCGCGCTCGTCACCGTGCTCGGGGAACCCGAGGGTGCGCCACAGTCGCCGCGCCTTCTCGAGGGGCAGGCCGGCGAGCTCGGCGACCTCCGCAGCCGTGAGCTGGGGCTCCTCGCCGAGGAGCTTCCGCTCGGGGTCGCTGTCAGACACCTTCGTCCCGGCGGACCTCCGGCGCACGGTGCAGGCCGTGGAGGAGCTCGTTGAGCTGGCGCTGTGCGGCCTCGACGTGCGGGATGTCGTTGAGGCGGACCAGCCCGTTGGTCGACGCGTCCGCGATCAACAGGCTGCCACAACCGAACGGGCGGTCGATGAGGTTGATCTCGATGGAGATGTCGCTGACCCGGGCCAGCGGGATGTCGTGGCCACGGCGCGTCAGGATCCCGTTGCGCGTGATCAGCCGCCGGTCGGTGAAGGCGTGGACCGTGGTCAGCCAGACGAAGAAGGGCCGGACCGTGAACCACAGGATGCCGAGCAGCGCGAGCACCCACACGATGTAGGTCAGCGTCTGCTGGAAGCCGTCGTCCTCGAGCTTCACCTGCGCGAAGACCGCGATGGCCAGGAACAGCACCAGCAGCAGGATGGGCACGAACAGCGCCTTGGGGTGCTGACGGGTGCTGATGATGAGTCGCTCGCCGGGGTTCAGCAGCTTCTTGGAGATGGCCACGTGGAGATCATCCCACCCCGGCCCCGATCCGCCAGCCCCGATCGGGCAACTCAGGGTGCGTTCATCGGGCGGCGTCGGCGCTCCGGACGTGGATGACGTCTCCCGCGCCGACCAGCTCCCGGTTGCCGTCCGCCTTCTCCACGACCAGGCGACCGTGCTCGTCGACGTCGACGGCGCGACCGAGCAGCTCGCCACCACCGGGCAGTTCCACACGCACGTCGCGGCCCAGCGTCACGCAGTGGGAGCGGTACGACGTCGACAGGCGCGCCGTGCCCAGGTCGCCGCCGGCCTGCCAGACGTCGTACCCCTCACGGATGGCGGCCACCACCTCGAGCAGCACCTGGGTGCGGTCGGGGGCGCCGGGTGCGGCGATCGCGAGACTCGTCGCCGTCGGCACGGGCAGCTCGTCGGACGTGGTGTCGACGTTGATCCCGACCCCGACGACGGCGGCCGGACCGTCGGGCGTCTCGATCCGCTCGACCAGGATTCCGGCCACCTTGCGGTCGCCGTCGAGGAGGACGTCATTGGGCCACTTCACCCGGGCGTCGTACCCCCGGGAGGTGATCGCCTTGGCCACGTTGTGGCCGACCAGGAGCGGCAGCCACGGCCAGACCGCCGCAGGAACGGTCGGGCGCAGGACGATCGAGAAGGTCACCGCCGTCCCCGGGGGCGTGTCCCAGGTGCGGTCGAGCCGGCCGCGACCGGCGACCTGGTGGTCGGCGACCACGACGAGACCCTCCGCGGCACCCTCGCGGGCACGCTCCGCAGCAACCTGGTTGGTCGATGGCGCCTCGGCCAGGAGCTCCAGGCTGAGATCGGGGTGGAGCGCGAAGGCATCCGACAGCCGTTGGGCGTCGAGTGGTCCACGAGCAGGGCGCTGGGTCGGGCTGGCCGTCACGGGCACTACCCTTGCGCAGCAGACGCCCTGAGAAAACCCCAGTGCCCGTCAAGGGGCCCATCAGAGGGCCCACCAGCTGGGGTGTCATCGTAGGAGGAGCCCACCGTGACCGCGCAGCCCGAGCCGGCAGAGATCGACATCCACACCACCGCCGGCAAGCTCGCCGATCTGGAACGTCGTACCGACGAGGCCGTGCACGCACCGGCCGCCAAGGCGCAGGAGAAGCAGCACGCCAAGGGTCGCAAGACGGCCCGCGAGCGGATCGCGATGCTCTTCGACGAGGGCTCCTTCGTCGAGCTCGACGAATACGCCCGGCACCGGTCGACCGCCTTCGGGCTCGAGAAGACCCGTCCGTACGGCGACGGCGTCATCACCGGCTACGGCACCGTCGACGGCCGCCAGGTGTGCGTGTTCTCCCAGGACTTCACCGTCTTCGGTGGCTCGCTCGGCGAGGTCTACGGCGAGAAGATCACCAAGGTCATGGACCTGGCGATGAAGGCCGGTTGCCCGATCGTCGGCATCAACGAAGGCGCCGGTGCCCGGATCCAGGAGGGCGTCGTCTCGCTCGGCCTGTACGGCGAGATCTTCCGCCGCAACGTCCACGCCTCCGGCGTGATCCCCCAGATCTCGATGATCATGGGCAACTGCGCGGGTGGCCACGTCTACTCCCCCGCCGTCACCGACTTCACGATCATGGTCGACCAGACCTCCGCGATGTTCATCACCGGACCTGACGTCATCAAGACCGTCACCGGTGAGGACGTCACGATGGAGGACCTCGGTGGTGCGCGCACGCACAACACCAAGTCCGGCAACGCCCACTACATGGCTGCCGACGAGGAGGACGCCGTCGAGTACGTCAAGGCGCTGCTGTCCTTCCTCCCCCAGAACAACCTGGACGAGGCGCCGTCGTACGACGAGGTCGCCGACCTGGAGCCGACCGACGTCGACCGCGCGCTCGACACGCTGATCCCGGACAGCCCGAACCAGCCCTATGACATGCACGACGTCATCACCTCGATCCTCGATGACGCCGACTTCCTCGAGGTGCAGCCGCTCTTCGCCCCGAACATCATCGTCGGCTACGGCCGCGTCGAGGGACGCCCTGTCGGCGTCGTCGCGAACCAGCCGATGCAGTTCGCCGGCTGCCTCGACATCGACGCGTCGGAGAAGGCGGCCCGCTTCATCCGCACCTGCGACGCCTTTAACATCCCGGTGCTGACGTTCGTCGACGTGCCCGGCTTCCTGCCGGGCACCGACCAGGAGTGGACCGGCATCATCCGCCGCGGCGCGAAGCTGATCTACGCCTACGCCGAGGCGACCGTCCCGCTCGTCACCGTGATCACCCGCAAGGCCTACGGCGGCGCGTACGACGTGATGGGCTCCAAGCACCTCGGTGCCGACATCAACCTCTCGTGGCCCACCGGCCAGATCGCGGTCATGGGTGCCCAGGGCGCGGCCAACATCATCCACCGGCGCGAACTGGCCGACCTGGCCGCTGCCGGCGGCGACGTGGAAGCGCGTCGCGCCGAGCTGATCGACGAGTACGAGACGACCCTCGCCAACCCGTTCATCGCGGCCGAGCGCGGCTACATCGACGGCGTGATCATGCCGCACGAGACCCGCGCCGAGGTCATCAAGGCGCTGCGCCTGCTCCGCACGAAGCGG
>NZ_JBMCZA010000130.1:13595-22571 GCF_048654705.1 Nocardioides sp. CPCC 206348 | reverse complement strand
CGGATCATCACGCCGTCCACCACCCCGGAAGAGGTCGCCGCGATCGTCGCCGTGTTCTCCGCCCTGGGCGGAGGCGCTCCGGCCGAGGAGCCGGTGAAGTCGGAATGGGCCTCGCCCGCACGGAAGCTGCGTACCTACCCCGGTCGCGCCCCCGCGCACGGCCGGGGCGCCTGGCGCGCCAGCGCCCTGCCGCGCTGACCGTCAGACGCTGAGTTCGAGGACACGCAGTCCGTCGAACTTGCGGAAGTCGCGGTCGAAGGTGACCACGGTCGCTCCGATCGCCGAGGCACAAGCGGCGATGTAGGCATCCGTGACCAGAATGCCCGTGGCGTTGGTGCCACGACAAAGTCGCTCGAACTCGTGAAGCGGCTCGAACGCGTCCAGGTAGCGGCGGTAGGTCGGTTGGGACCGAATGGTGCCGACAAACGCCCAGGCCTCATCGAAGGTCGCTGGCACATCGAACGCCCGCGGGTTCGTGACGACCCGGACGAACGATGCCCAGACAGGGTCAGTCACGGTGAAGGGCGCGCCGATCGCGTCGGCCTGACTCCACCACGCCATGGCCGTTGAGTGATGGGCGCTCTCCCCACGAAACAGTGCGATGAGCACGTTGACATCGAGGAGATTCACGACGCGTCGTCCCGAGTCTGTCGCGCGAAGTCTTCGTACTCGTCGCCCAGGGCCTCGTAGATTGATGCGTTGCTGGTCAGGTCGACTCCCGGCCGCGCGCCACCTCCGCGTCGGAACACGGCAAGCGGTGGGCCCTGCTCCCGCGGCTGGTCGATGACCAGGAGGTAGCGGTGGAGGGCTTCCTCAATCACGTCGCCCAACGTGCGGTGATGCTCCAGCGCGTGCCGCTTGACCGTGTCGAGCAGTCCGTCATGGATGTTCACCGTCGTACGCACGTGATGATCCTAGCATCACCATGGATGCATCACCCGCATCACCCGAACTGTGCCGATGACCTCCGAGGTCATGGTGCGCTGACGATCCACGCGGGACGATGACGGCATGAATCCCCTCATTGCTCTCGGCGCCGCGGGCTACGCCGGCCTCGGCATCGCCTCCTTCTTCAAGCCCTCCGTGGTGCCTGCCACCACCGGGCTCACGGCCCCGAATGCGGACTCGCGCACCGAGATCCGTGCCGTGTACGGCGGCCTGCCCCTTGGTCTCGCCGCGGCGCTGGTCGCCAACCCGGCCTCTGCGAACGCAGTCGGGATCGCCACCGCCGGCATGGCGGCCGGCCGTGCAGCGTCCTCCGCCTTCGAGGGCCGGCCGAGCCCCACGATGGCCGGCTTCATCGCGCTCGAGGCCGCCGCGGCCGCCGCGCTGCTGCTTGGTGCACGCCGAAGCGCCCGGTCGGCCTGAGGCCGACCGGGCGCTGGGAAGCGGCGCTCAGGCGAAGAACGCCCGGAGGTCGCCGACCACGTCCTGGGGCACCTCCATCGCGGCGAAGTGGCCACCGGCGGCGAACTCCGACCAGTGCTGGATGTTCGCGTTGTCGCGCTCGGCGAGCGAGCGGATCGTCTGGAAGTCGTCCTTGAAGACGGCGACGCCGATCCGTCCCTGGCTGACGACCGGCTCGGCGCCGGAGTGGCCCTCCTCGTAGTGGTAGCGCGCGGCCGACCCGTAGGTGTTGGTCAGCCAGTAGAGCGTCGCCTGGGCGAGCACCTGCTCGGGCTTCACGAGGCTGGTGCCGTTGCCGAAGCTCTCGAACAGCTCGCTGTAGGCCAGCACTGCGACCGGCGAGTCGGCCAGACCGGCCGCGATCGTCTGCGGGCGGGTGCCGTTCATCTGGTTGTAGCCGCCGACGGACTGGAACCACTGCATGTGCTCGAGCGCGGCGTACTCCTTGGGTCCGAAGCTCTCGAACTCCGACGGGTCACCGGACGGGAACGAGAACAGGTGCAGGACGTGGGCGCCGAGGAAGCCCTCGGGGTTCAGGACCGCCAGCTCGCGGCCGACCATGGCACCGCCGTCGCTGCCGTGCACGCCGTAGGCGTCGTAGCCGAGCCGGCGCATCAGGACGTCGTACGCCGCCGCGACCCGGCGCATCGTCCAGCCGGTGTCGACCACGGGGGTGGACCAGCCGAACCCGGGCATCGACGGTACGACGACGTGGAAGGCGTCCTCGGCCTTTCCGCCGTGTGCCTCGGGGTTCACGAGCGGGTCGATCATGTCGAGGAAGTCGAGCACCGAACCGGGGTAGGTGTGGGCCAGCAGGAGGGGCGTCGCGCCCTCGACCGCGGAGCGCACGTGCAGGAAGTGGATCCGCTGGCCGTCGATCTCGGTGACGTACCCGGCGTGCTCGTTGAGGCGGGCCTCGACGCTGCGCCAGTCGAAGGACTTCCACTGCTCCACCATGTCGCGCAGGTAGGACTCCGGGGTGCCGTAGTCCCACGAGTCGCCGGGCACGGCCGGGGCGAAGCGGGTGCGCTCCAGCCGGGCCTGCAGGTCGTCGAGGTCGGCCTGGGGGACGTCGATCTTGAAGGGGGTGATCTGCTCGGTCATCGTCGTGCCTCTCGGTTGGGGTGGGCCTGGTCGGTGGGGGCCCTTCCTCTTGAACACGACGTTATGAGGCAATCCGGAACCCTTCGTTCCTGTTAGAACAGCCCTGTGAAGAAAACTTCGGGACGGGTCCTGGAACTGCTCGGGCTGCTCCAGACGCGTGCCGAATGGACCGCTCCGGAGATCGCCGAGAGGCTCGGGGTGACCGACCGGACGGTGCGCAACGACATCGGTCGGCTGCGCGAGCTGGGCTATCCGATCGAGGCCGAGCGAGGCCGAGCCGGCCACTACCGGCTGGGGGTCGGAGCGAAGCTGCCGCCGCTGCTGCTCGATGACGAGGAAGCCGTGGCGGTGGCCGTGGGGCTGCGCACGGTCACCGGCGTCGCGGGCTTCGAGGACAGCGGTTCTCGGGCACTCACCAAGCTGGAGCACGTCCTGCCCGACCGGCTGCGACGCCACATCGCCAGCCTCCGCGACGCCACCGAGGCGGGTCCGGTCAACACCGACTCCAACGTCGAGGACCCCGAGGTCGATCCCGGCGTGCTCACCGAGATCGCGGCGGCGATCCGTGACCATCGCGGCCTGCGCGTCTTCTATCGCCGTGACGACCTGGACGAGCGGATCGAGTTCGAGCCGTACCGGATGGTGGCGTGGCAACGGCGGTGGTTCGTCGTGGGCCGCGATCCGTCCACGGGCGACTGGTCGCCGTACCGGGTCGACTGGCTGACGCTCCGCCTCCCCGGCGGGCGCGCCTTCACCCCTGCTCCCCTGCCGGGCGACCTGACCGAGCTCGTGGTGCGCGAGGTGGCCCGGACGGGCTGGGCGGTGCACGCCCGGCTCGTGATCGACGCGCCCGCCGACGAGGTCCTGGCCCGGATCAATCCGGCGGTCGGTGTGGTCGAGGCCCGCGAGGACGGACGCTGTGTCCTGGTCACGGGTGGCGACAGCCTCGAGATCGTCGCGGTCTGGATCGGCATGCTCGGACTGGACTTCACGGTCGAGTCGCCACCGGCGCTCGTGGACCATCTCCGGGTCCTGGCCGACCGATATGCGCGTGCCCTTGTCGGGACGGCGCCCTAGGGTTCCCGTCATGACGCGACTCGTGGACGCCCGGACCGACCAATTCGTCGAGGACGTGGCCGCACTCGACCCCCTGACCGCGACGTATGCCGGCATCCCCGGCCACGAGCACGAACTGCCCGACTTCTCCCCCGACGGCTTCGCTGCCAGCGAGGAGCTGCACCGCCGCGCCCTGGCCGACGTCGCCGCCCTGGAGGTGAGCGACGCCCGCGAGCAGGTCGCCAAGGACGCCTTCCTCGAACGCGTCGGGCTCACCGTCGAGCGCGCGGACGCCCGGATCGACCGCAGCGAGTTCTCCGTCATCAGCAGCGCGATCCACGCGGTCCGCGAGATCTTCGACCTGATGCCGACCGGCACCACCGACGAGTGGGAGGCGATCGGCCAGCGACTGGACGCCGTCCCCGCCGCCCTCGACGGCTACCGGGCCACCCTCCTGGAGGAAGCCAACGCCGGCCGGGTCTCCGCGCGGCGCCAGTACGCCGAGGTGGCCAGCCAGGTGCGCGGCTGGACCGGGCAGGAGGGCACGGCGGGTGACTACTTCCAGCAGGCCGTCAGCGCCGCACCCGATGCCCTGAAGCCCGGGTTGACCCGGGCGGCCGAGGCCGCCTCGTCGTCGTACGCCGAGTTCGGCCGGTTCATCGAGACCGACCTCCGGCCCCGGGGCCGCGAGACCGACGGCGTGGGCCGGGAGGCGTACTCCCTCGCCTCGCGCTACTTCCTCGGCGCCACCGTGGACCTCGAGGAGACCTACGCCTGGGGTTGGGAGGAGCTCAAGCGGATCGAGGACGACATGGCCTCGACCGCCCGGCGGATCGTCACCGGTGGCTCCGTCGCCGACGCCGTGGCCGCGCTCGATGCCGACCCGGCCCGCGACTGCGGCAGCCGTGAGGCCTTCCAGGCGTGGATGCAGGCCAAGTCCGATGCGATCCTCGCCGACTTCGACGGCGTGCACTTCGACATCGCGGACCCGATCCGCACCCTGAACTGCAAGGTGGCTCCCACCAACGACGGCGGCGCCTGGTACTCCCCGCCCACCGAGGACTTCTCCCGGCCCGGCACGATGTGGTTCTCCTTCACCGACGACCACAAGCAGTACTCCACGTGGCGCGAGACGACCACGGTCTTCCACGAGGGCGTGCCCGGCCACCACCTGCAGTGCGCGCAGGTCGTCCACCAGGCCGAACTGCTCAACCGCTGGCAGCGGCTGCTCTGCTGGGTCAGCGGCCACGGCGAGGGATGGGCGTTGTACGCCGAACGGCTGATGGACGAGCTGGGCTACTTCGCCGATCCGGGCGATCGGCTCGGTTTCCTCGACATGCAGGGCTTCCGGGCAGCGCGGGTCATCGTCGACATCGGCGTGCACCTCGGCCTGACGATCCCGAAGGACAACCCGTTCGGCTGGCGGCCGGGCGAGGTCTGGGACGCCGATCGGGTCTTCGAGTTCATGCGGGCCCATTCCCGGATGGACGACGGCTCGCTCAGGTTCGAGGTCAACCGTTACCTCGGCTGGCCGGGGCAGGCGCCGTCGTACAAGGTCGGGGAACGGATCTGGCTCGACGCCCGCGCGGACGCGCAGGCGCGCCACGGCAGCGCGTTCGACCTCAAGGCCTTCCACACCGCTGCGCTCGACCTCGGCTCCCTGGGGCTCGACCCCCTGAAGGCCGCGCTCGCCAGGCTCTGAGCCGTGCTCCGGCTCGATCCCCAGCAGGCCCGGCGGATCGCCGTCCGGGCGCAGCTGCTGGACGCGTGGCGGCCCGAGTCGCTGGTGGCGACCGTCGACCACCTGACCCTGCTGCAGGTCGACCCGACGGCCGCGATCGCGCCGAACGTCGACCTGGTCGCGTGGTCGCGCCTCGGGACCGGCTACGCCCCCTCGGACCTGCGCTTCGCGCTCGAGCAGGAGCGCTCGCTCATCGAGCACGGTTCGTACGTCCGGGTGATGGACGACGTCGTGCTGGACCTGGCGACCGTGCGCCGCTGGGGCCGCCACGACCGGGCGTTGCAGTGGATGGGCGCCAACGCCGCCTTCCGGGCCGATGTGCTGGCCCGGGTGCGCGACACCGGACCCGTGATCGCGAGCGAGGTACCCGACACTGCGGTCGAGCCGTGGCAGTCGACGGGCTGGACCAACGACAAGAACGTCGTGCTCATGCTGGAGTTCCTGATGATGTTCGGCGAGCTCGCCATCAGCGGACGACGGGGACGGCTGCGCTGCTTCGACCTGGCCGAGCGGGTCCATCCCGCCGACCTCACCGTTCCGTCCTACGAAGACGCCTGTGTCGAGCTCGCCGGTCGGCGCCTCGCCTCCCTCGGGATCGCCCGCGCCAGGCCGGCCGCCCAGTTCTCCGAGTTCGTCGAGGTCGGCGACATCGGGGAGGAGGCCGAGGTGGAGGGCGCCTCCGGGACGTGGCGGGTCGACAGCGACGCACTCGCTGCGTCCGAGGAGCCCTTCGAGGGTCGGTGCGCCCTCCTGTCACCGTTCGACCGCCTCGTGTACGACCGCGACCGGGCGCAGGAGCTGTTCGGGTTCGAGTACGTCCTGGAGATGTACAAGCCGGCCGCGAAGCGCCGCTGGGGCTACTTCGCCCTCCCGATCCTGTACGACGACCGGCTGGTCGGGAAGCTCGACGCGAAGGCCGATCGCAAGACCCGGACGCTGCGGGTGCATGCCGTCCACGAGGACTTCGCGTGGGACCCGGCCATCGGTGACGCCGTCGAGGCCGAGGTGCAGGCGCTCGCCGACTGGCTGGGCATGGAGGTCGTCCGCGGCTGACGACAACCATCCGTCGACGCCAGCCCGTCCTGAGGGGTGGAGGTGGTGAGATGCGCGAGGCTGTTCCCGTGCTCGTCAACGAGAGGACCGGCGATGCGCCGACGTTCGAGGAGTACGTCGCTGCCCGCAGCCAGGCGCTGTGGCGCAGCGCGTGGCTGCTGACGGGCGACCGCCACAAGGCCGAGGACCTCGTCCAGACGGCGCTGATGAAGTGCTGGCGCCGGTGGGACCGCATCGACGGCGGTGCCGTCGATGCCTATGTACGACGAACGATGCTCACCACCTACACCGACTGGTGGCGGCGGCGCTGGAACGGCGAGGTGCCCACGGGCACACTGCCCGACCGTCCGGCCTCCGGTGCCCTCGACCGCGGCCACGACCCCGGCGTGCGCCGGGACGTGCTGGTGGCACTGGCCGGCCTGCCGCGCGGACAGCGAGCGGTCGTCGTGCTCCGGTTCTTCGACGACCTCTCCGAGGCCCAGACCGCCGAGGCGCTCGGCATCAGCGCCGGCACGGTCAAGAGCCAGACCTCGCGTGCCCTGCGCGCCCTCCGCACATCCGGACTCCTGGAGGACACCCATGACTGACGAGACCCAGCTCCGCAGCCTGCTCCGGGCCGCGGTCCCCGACGACGCCTCGAGCCTCGACCCGCAGGTGGTCAGCACGGCTGCACGTCGCGCACGCCACCGCCACCGCCTGGTCGGCCTCGGCGCCGCCGCAGCGACGATCGCCGTCATCGGCGCCGTCGCGGTGGTCGCGACCCAGGGGCCGGACGACGATCGCGCTGCGGACAGCACCGGGACGACCGCGCCCTACGACGCCCCCGCCTGTCCGGCGACGCTGCCCGAGCTCAACGACGCCAACATGCAGGTCGATGACCTGCGCGGGCTGACGAGTGTGCGCCTGTGCCCCGATCCCGATGCTGCCGGCCAACCCGGGTCGTTGTCGCGTGAACTGGTGCGCGCTCGTGAGGCAGTACTGGGTGGGATGGACGCCCTCGTCGGCGACTTCGCGGAGTTCGCCGACCAGTTGGAGAACATCGAGCCCTTCGATCCCGGACGATGTGCCGCGATCGACTTCGTCGCCACCCGCCAGTCCTTGCAGTTCAGCTACGCCGACGGCAGCACCGTGCTGGTCCCGACCGCCCCGTGCTCACCGATCAGCTTCGACGACCACGCAGTCGACGGCGGGTTCCTGGCGGACGCCTACCTGGCCGCCCTGGGCGAGCAGCGCGACCGCCTCGACTACACCCGGCCGTACGAGGGTCCGCTCTCCTGCGACCAGTGGACCGCTCCGTCCCCCGCAACACCGGGCCGCGAACACCTGACGTCGGCGATCGCGTGCTCACCGGACAGCGGTGCGCTCGATGACCGCCAGGTCGCAGCGCTGGACGACGCGTGGCAGGACCCCCGTCCACTGCCCGCATCCGGCGAGACGTGCGAGACGCAGGACCCGCCGCAGTATCTCGTCGTCGCCACCGATCACGGTGATGTCACGCGGTTCGTCGATTCTGGCTGCGGCCACCTCCGCTGGGAGGGCCGGCTCCCCGAGGAGGCTCGCGCCATCCCGATCACGATGGAACAGCTGGGTCTCAGGCCTTGATCCTTCCGATGTCCTCGGGCTTGCCCTCGAAGTAGCTGTCCAGCACCCACTGGGTACGACGCTTGCCCCAGCGCGTCAGCCGGTCCTTGCCCCCGGGCAGGCGACCGAGCACGCGGTAGCGCAGGGTGTTGAGGCCGACGAGGTAGGCGTGGGCCCAGGGCGGGCGCATCGGGAGGCCGAGCTCGCGCATGCTCTCGGGGCCGAGGAAGACGGTCAGCATCGAGAGCAGCCGTTCCCGTTCGAAGCGGCCGCGAAGCCCTTGGAGGGGCGCCGGGACGCCCGGGTAGGTGCGCTCGGCCTGCGTCGCCACGACCGCCTGCGCGAGCTTCGGGCCGGCGTCGGACATCGGGCCCTGCGCGAGCAGCACGTGGTAGTCGATCCGGTGGCGTTCCCACTCGTCGTCGACGAGGAAGTCGTCGTCGACACCGATCAGCCAGCCGACGTACTTCCACAGGTGCATGACGGCCCGCGACTCCTGCTTGTTGATCGGCACGCCGAGGGCGCGCGAACCGATGAGCAGGACGCCGTCGAACAGCCCGAGGGTCGAGGCCTGGTCGGCCTGGTTGATCGGGAGGCCCCAGCGGGCGGAGTCCCAGTTCGGCTCGAAGGCGTGGTTGACCATGGCGTGCATGAGGCGCACGTGCACCGTCAGTCGCCAACCCTCCCCTGCCGGCGCACCGTCGCGCGGCGCCACCAGCGAACCGGGCTCGGTGAGGCTGGCGCCCCACTTCTGCGTCTCGGCCAGCCGACGCAGCGTCGCGCCACCGGTCAGGGCGCCCGTGGCCACGAGCAGGTCGGTCGGCCCACCGAACCGGTAGCCACCGACGAGGGACAGCTGGAGCAGGACGTCCTGCGCGTTCTGGCCGAGGCGACGGAAGACGCGAGCGCCCTCCTCGAGCAGCGCCCGGTCGAGCCAGTCCGGCTCGGCCTCCACGAGGGAGAAGAACTCGATGAGGGCCGGCGGCGCGTCGGGCACCGACCCGACGCCGTACTCGAGGGCCCTGCGGACCTGC
>NZ_JBMCZA010000130.1:12278-13536 GCF_048654705.1 Nocardioides sp. CPCC 206348 | reverse complement strand
CCGGGCTCGTCACGCTCCATCATCGCCTCGCCGATGCGGGCCAGGAGGTCCTCGTCGACGCCCTTCACGCGACCGACCAGCTTGAGCGGACGGCCGAGGCGACGGTTGCGCTCGACGCCCGCCATGAAGCGGGTCGGGGTGGTGCCGGGCAGGGACCCCTGGGGGGTGACGTCAGCAGCTGCGCTCATGCTCCATGGTGACGCGAGCATTTACTCGTGTTCAAGTCGCGAATGTCGAGCCCGATCCTGCCGATGGTCTCGACATGACCACCGACGTCACCGGGGTGGAGCGCCTGCTGCTCGCCATCCAGGAGCTGTCGCTTGCCGCCGACCTCGACGACGTCCAGGCCGTCGTCCGCACCGCGGCACGCGAGCTCGCCAACTGCGACGGCGCGACCTTCGTCCTGCGCGACGGCGAACAGTGCTTCTACGACGACGAGGACGCGATCGAGCCACTCTGGAAGGGACTCCGGTTCCCCCTCGAGGCCTGCATCAGCGGCTGGGCGATGGTGCACGGCACCCATGTCGTCATCCCCGACATCTACGCCGACCCGCGCATTCCGTTCGAGGCCTACCGCCCGACCTTCGTGCAGAGCCTGGTGATGATGCCCGTGCGCTCGATCGATCCGATCGCCGCGATCGGCGCCTACTGGGCCGAGCACCACACCGCCACCGACGGCGAGGTCGCGCTGTTGCAGGGGCTCGCCAACGCGGCCTCGGTCACGCTCGACAAGGTCACCATCCACCACCAGCTGGCCTCCGCCGTCGAGCTGCACCAGGCCACCCACCGCCTCGCGACCACCGACGACCTGACCGGCCTGTGGAACCGCCGCGGCTTCCTCGAGCAGGCACAGCTGCGGTGGGAGCAGCGCACCGGCGACACCGCCTCCGTCGCGTTCATCGACGTCGACGGCCTCAAGCTCGTCAACGACGACGGCGGCCACGACGCCGGCGACGCCCTGATCCGCCGCGTCGCCGACGTGCTGCGCAACCACCTGCGCGACAGCGACGTCATCGCCCGTCTCGGCGGCGACGAGTTCGCGGTCATGAGCCCCGACCTCAGTGCCGAGGAACTGCACGCCCGCCTCGGCCCGGCCCTGGCTCGGCGCGCCAGCGTCGGCACCGCGCCGCTCACTGCGATCGACCGGTTGCCCGAGGCGCTGCTCCACGCCGATGCCCGGATGTACGACACCAAGCGACGCCACCTGTCCACCCGCACCGCCTGACCCACCTGACCCGCCTGACCGGTCTACGCTCGG
>NZ_JBMCZA010000130.1:11343-12268 GCF_048654705.1 Nocardioides sp. CPCC 206348 | reverse complement strand
GTCAGCAGCTGCGCTCATGCTCCATGGTGACGCGAGCAATTACTCGTGTTCAAGTCGCAATCCGGCTAGTCTCAGCCCGTGCGCAAGGCTCCCCGGCAGGCCCGCTCCCGCGAGATGGTCGAGCGGATCATCACCGCGGGCCGCGCCGTACTCATCAAGGACGGGTACGACGCCTTCAGCACCAACCGCGTGGCGACCACCGCGGGGGTCAGCCCCGGTTCGCTCTACCAGTACTTCCCCGACAAGCAGGCGATCCTCGACGTGGTCATCGACCGCCACTGGGAGCACGTGGCCGAGAGCGTCGCGGCGTCCGTGTCCGACCGGATCGGCGGCTCGGGCGCGAGTGCCGTGCGCGACACCGTTGATGCGCTCGTGGCGGCGCTGGAGGCGGACCCCGCCCTCCTGCGGGTCATCGCCGAGGAACTGCCCGTGGCCCGCAACCGGGCCCGGCGCGGCGCGCTCGAGAAGCAGGTGAGTGACCTCGCCGCGATCTACTTCGCGGCCCGACCGGAGACGAGTCGACGCCCGTCCCCGACGGTCGCTGCGTGGGTGCTGGTCCTCAGTCTCGAGACCCTCGCGTCCCGGTGGGTGCTCGACCAGCCTGCGAACCTGGACCGCGACCAGCTCCTCGACGAGATGGTCGCCCTGGTCATGGGCTACCTGCAGGCCTGATCGATCAGTTGTGGCGGCCGGAGAGGGCCATGCCGACGCCGAGCCCGATCATCGACGTACCGCCGATGGCACCGAGCGCACTGCCGCGGCGCTCCGAGGCGACGAACCACTCGCGCGCGCGGCCGGCGGCCAGCGCCCAGACCGAGTCGCACGCCAGGCCGAGGACCACGGCCAGGCTGCCCAGCGCGAACATCTGCGCCGGCACCGGTGACGACGAGGACTGGTCGACGAAGGGCGGCAGCATCGCAGCGAA
>NZ_JBMCZA010000130.1:11204-11303 GCF_048654705.1 Nocardioides sp. CPCC 206348 | reverse complement strand
ATGATCGTGAAGACCAGCATCGACTCGGCCACGATCGCGCCCAGGCCGAGGCAGACGAGCGCCATCACGACGAACAGCCCGAGGGTGTTGCCGATGACA
>NZ_JBMCZA010000130.1:3816-11194 GCF_048654705.1 Nocardioides sp. CPCC 206348 | reverse complement strand
ATGATCGTGAAGACCAGCATCGACTCGGCCACGATCGCACCCAGGCCGAGGCAGACGAGTGCCATCACGACGAACAGTCCGAGGGTGTTGCCGATGACGCTGGCGAGCGCGACCCGCTGGCCGTAGGAGACCGCCCGGCCGACCACGAAGACGACGCTCGGTCCGGGAATGACGATCACGACCAGCGCGGCCAGGCCGAAGCCCAGGAGCTGGTCGAGGCCGACCATCAGGCCTTCCCGTTGCTCTCGACGTCGTTGTCCTCGGCAGCCGGCACGTCGCCGTACACGCCGGCGTCCTTGGCCTTGCCGGCCTTGCGCAGGCTGCGCGTGAGGAACCAGCCGATGACCGCCACGGCGAGGATCAGGAACATGAAGACGGCGAAGCCCATCCACCCCGCGACCACGTCGTTGTCGTCCGGTGCCTTCTCCTCGGCGCTGAGCAGGACGGAGGTGACGGTGACAGCGAGCGCGTGCATGACGTCAGTCTCTCAGGCGTCGCCCGGTGAGGGCGCAGCGATGCCCGCGAACAGGTCGTCCTCGGGCAGTGGCGAGGTGACGTGACTGGTCACCAGCTCGAAGTCCTCCGTCGGCCAGACCTTCTCCTGCAGCTCGCGCGGGATCGCGAACCAGAACCCGTCGGGGTCGATCTGGGTGGCGTGGGCGAGCAGGGCCTGGTCGCGGACGCCGAAGTACTCGCCGCACGGCACCCGGGTCGTGATCCGGGCGTCCCACTCGGGCTCCGGCTTCCACTCCTTGAGGCGCTCGGCCCAGGGCGACTCGAGGTCGTGCGCGAGCATCGCCTCGTGCAGCGCCAGCATCCGGGGACGGTTGAACGAGTGGTGGTAGTACAGCTTGAGCGGCTGCCACGGCTCCCCTGCCTCAGGGAAACGGTCGGGGTCGCCTGCTGCCTCGAAGGCCGCGACGCTCACTTCGTGGCACCGGATGTGGTCGGGGTGCGGGTAGCCACCGCGCTCGTCGTACGTCGTCACGACGTGGGGGCGGAACTCGCGCACCTCGCGCACGAGGCGCTCGGTCGCCTCCTCGAGCGGGGCCAGCCCGAAGCAGCCGTCCGGAAGCGGCGGCTTGGGGTCGCCGTCGGGCCACCCGGAGTCCACGAACCCCAGCCAGGTCTGGCTGACACCGAGGATGTCGCGTGCCCGCTCCATCTCCTGACGACGGACCTCGGTGATGTTCGCGAGGATGTCGGGGCGATCCATCTTGGGGTTCAGGATCGACCCTCGTTCGCCGCCGGTGCAGGTCACCACACGCACCGCAGCACCCTCGGCGACGTACTTCGCCGTGGAGGCCGCACCCTTGCTCGACTCGTCGTCGGGGTGGGCGTGGACGTGCATCAACCGCAGCCCGGAGCGGTCGATCGCGGGCGCGTGCGTGGTGGGCATGCCCCCCATCGTAGGAAGAACGGTCGTGGGACCATGAACCGGTGAGCTCTCCCGACACGCTGACCAGCCGGTACGGCGCCCCGTCGCGCGGCCGACGGCTGGCGGTGATCGCCCTCGCGGTCGCCGTTTCGGTCACCTTCCTCGGCTGGTTGCTGTGGGCGATGCTCTTCCACGCCAGCCCGGCCGTCTCCTCGGAGGAGATCGGCCACAAGGTGATCGACGACCACAACGCCACCATCGAGGTCCAGATCCAGTACGGCGACGGGCCGGTCGACGCCGAGTGCGACCTGCGTGCGATCTCGCACGACAAGGCCGTCGTCGGCGAGCTCACCTTCGAGCCGGACCCGGCCGACGGGCCGACGTACGACATCGCCATCAAGACGCACCGCCGGGCGACCACGGTGCAGTGGATCGGCTGCAAGACCGAGGGCCAGCCCCGGTATCGCTGACCCGCCCGAGCCCGGGCGGGTAGACTCGTTCGTTCTGTACCCGAACGGGTGCACGACGAGCAGTACAGGAGCTTCACATGACGCAGACCGACCAGTCCGGCGGCGCCAACACCATCTGGCTGACCCAGGACGCCTACGACAAGTTGCAGGCGGAGCTGGCCCACCTCAAGGGTCCCCGCCGCGCCGAGATCGTGTCCGAGATCAGTGCCGCCCGCGAAGAGGGCGACCTCAAGGAGAACGGCGGCTACCACGCCGCCCGCGAGGAACAGGGCAAGAACGAGCTCCGGATCCTCCAGCTCGAGGACATGCTCCGTCGTGCCGAGGTCGGCGAGACGCCGCCGGACGACGGCATCGTGGAGCCCGGCATGGTCGTGACCTACAAGTTCGAGGGCGATGACGACGCCGACGCGGAGTCCTTCCTCCTCGGCGCGCGCGAGATCGACCCGGGCGACGGGCTGACCGTCTACTCCCCGCAGTCCCCCCTCGGCCAGGCCATCAACGGCCGCAGCAAGGGCGAGACGGTGAGCTACGAGGTCAACGGCAAGGCACAGACCGTCGTCATCCTCGACGCGAAGCCGTTCGTGGCCTAGGCCACCACAGGTTCGTCGGAACCGTCCGTCTCCAGCTCGGAGGCGGGCGGTTCTGCCATTTGGGCCAGGTGCAGCACCACCGCGTTGGCCGCCGCCGCCAGCGGTACGGCGACGAGGGCGCCGGCGATGCCCGCGACGAGCACGCCCCCGGCGATCGCCAGGATCACGCCGAGCGGGTGCAGCGAGACCCAGCGACCGAGCAGGAACGGCTGGAGGATGTGGCCCTCCAGCTGCTGGACGCCGATCACGACACCGAGCATCAGCAGCGCGGTCAGCGGCCCCTGGTCGACCAGTGCGACCAGGATCGCCACGCTGCCCGCGATCGAGGCACCGATCATCGGCACGAACGCGCCGAGGAACACCAGGACGCCGATCGCCAGCACGAACGGCACGTTCAGGATCGCCGCTCCGAGCGCGATGCCCGCCGCGTCGACGAGCGCGACCAGGACGGTCGCGCGCACGAACTGGACCAGCGAGATCCAGGCGACCTTGCCCGAGCTGTCGACCCGCTCGCGGGCCGCACGCGGCGCGATGCGCACGATCCACGACCAGATCCGGTCGCCGTCGGCGAGGAAGAAGTACGTCGCGAACACCGCGATGAAGAACCCGGCGACCACATGGCCCAGCGCGGCGCCGACCTCCGTGACCTGGGTGAGCAGCTCCCCGTTCTTCGAACGGTCCTGGATCATGTCCTGGGCGTTCTTGATGTAGTCGTTGATCTGCGAGTCGCTCGCGTTGAGCGGCCCGTCGCGCAGCCAGTTCCGGATCTCCTGCAGGCCCTGCACGGTCGAGTCGGCGAGGTCGTTCGCGCCGGACGCGACCTGCTGCCCGGCGAACGTGAGCAGCGCACCCACGACCGCGAAGCCGGTGATCACGACCAGCAACGCCGAGAGGCCCCGTGGGACACCCATCCGGGTCAGGGCCCGGACGAACGGTGCGGCCAGCGCGCTGATCAGCAGTGCCACCGCGATCGGGATCGTGACGACGGCGAAGAAGCCGAGCACCCGCATCAGCAGGTACGTCGCCGCGGCGATGATGAGGATGCGCCAGGCCCAGCCCGCGGCGAGGTCGAGCCCGAAGGGCACCTCCGCGCGGCGGTAGTTCGACGGACCGCTCGCGAACGCCGGGAGCTCGGCCCGACGTTCCTCGCGGCGCTCTTCGCGCACGATCGCCCACTGGTGGGCGAAGCGCCGGAAGCGCCGCTCCTCGCGTTCCTCCTCGGAAAGCGGCGGCTCCGCCACGGGCACCTCGTCCGGATCCACTGGATCGTAGGGCTCCGGGGCGGGTTGGTCCTCGGGCTCGGTCGGGCCGTCGCTCGTCACGGGCCTCAGGCTAGACGAGACCACCGAGGGCGCGGTCGAGATCGGCGAGCAGGTCGTCTGCGGTCTCGATCCCGACACTGAGCCGGACCAGGTCCGCGGGGACCTCGAGGTCGGTGCCGGCAACGCTGGCGTGCGTCATCCGGCCCGGGTGCTCGATGAGCGACTCCACCCCGCCGAGCGACTCACCGAGGGTGAACACCTGCGTGGCGGCGCACACGGCGAGAGCCTGCTCCTCGCCGCCCGTGACGCGGAACGAGATCATGCCGCCGTACCGCTTCATCTGGCGCGACGCGACCTCGTGGCCGGGGTGCTCGGGCAGTCCGGGGTAGATCACCTGGCTGACCGCCGGATGGGTCGAGAGGAAGTCGGCGATCCTCTCGGCGTTGTCGCAGTGTCGTTCCATCCGCAGCGCCAGCGTCTTCAGGCCACGCAGCACCAGCCACGCGTCGAACGGACCAGCGACGCCACCGATGGCGTTCTGGTGGAAGCCGATCTTCTCGGCCAGCTCGGCGTCGTCGACGACGAGCGCACCACCGACGACGTCGGAGTGGCCGCCGGCGTACTTGGTGGTCGAGTGGACGACGATGTCGGCGCCGAGCGCCAGCGGCTGCTGGAGGTACGACGACGCGAAGGTGTTGTCGACGACGAGCCTCGCACCGGCCTCGTGCGCCACGGCGGCGATCGCCTCGATGTCACCGATCGAGAGCAGCGGGTTGGTGGGGGTCTCGAGCCAGACGAGCTTCGTCTCGCCGGGCCGGATCGCGGCCCGGACCGCGTCGAGGTCGGTCACGGGTGCCGGGCTGTGGCTCAGCCCCCAGGCCGTCGCGACCTTGTCGAAGAGCCGGAAGGTGCCGCCGTACGCGTCGTTGGGGAGCACGACGTGGTCGCCGGGCCGGCACAGGGCGCGGACCAGGGTGTCCTCGGCCGCGAGGCCGGACGCGAAGGCGTAGCCGTGCGCGGCGCCCTCGAGCGCGGCCAGCGTCGACTCCAGGGCCGTGCGCGTCGGGTTGGCCGAGCGGCTGTACTCGTAGCCGTTGCGCAGCCCGCCGACGCCGTCCTGGGCGTAGGTCGAGGTCGCGTAGATCGGCGGGATCACGGCGCCGGTGGTCGGGTCCGGCTCGTAGCCGGCGTGGATGGCCCGGGTCTCGAAGCCAGCAGTGTCAAGGTGCTCGCGGTTGCTCACCCCGTGAGCCTAGCGAGCACCGTCACGAGGACCAGTCTCGCTCGTTCAGCCTGATGTGACCGCGCCCCGCCGCTCCTTCGTCGCCCTGCTCTCCACCCTGCTCGCCACCGTGCTCCTGACCGTGCTCACGAGCGGGGGCAGCGGGATCGGCGCGCCGGCCGCTTCCGCCGACGACACGGGCACAACGGGCGATCCCGACCCGCTGCGCGGGCTCGTGCTGCCGGTGTTCGACAGCCTCATCGGCCTGTTCGCGCCGCTCCCGCTGCCCGCGACGCCGTACACGGGAAACGTCTGCGTGAGCGGTGCCGACGAGTGCATCGACGACGTCGTCGTACGGATGGAGGAACGCCTCGACCGGCTGTCCGGGTCGTGTGCCCACTCGTCGATCTTCTCGCTGGCCTACCTGCGGGTGACCGAGAACGTCCGCGACGCCGTCCGCTCCGGCTACTTCACCGACCGGGCCTGGCTCAACCGCGTCGACGCCGTGTTCGCCGAGCTCTACTTCGACGTGACCAGCAAGTGGGAGTCCGGCCAGCGAACCGGCCTCCCGATGGCCTGGCAGATCGCGCTGAAGGCGGAGGACGACCGGGCGATGAGCGGCCTGGGCAACTTCATGCTGGCGATGAACGCCCACATCAACCGCGACTTCCCGCACGTGCTGGCCACGGTCGGCCTCACCGGACCCGACGGCAGCCACAAGGCCGACCACAACCGCTACAACAACCGGCTCGACACCCTCTACGGACCGGTCTTCGCCGAGGAGGCGCGTCGCTTCGACCCGACCTTCGACGACATCGACGCCGGCACCGTCGAGGAGACCGCCGCCGGCCTGATCATGCGCGGCTGGCGCGAGATGGTCTGGCGCCACGCCGAGGCCCTCACCCTCGCGAAGACCCCCGCGCAGCGCAGGCTCGTCGAGCAGGAGATCGAGCTCTACTCCGTCCTCCAGGCAAAGGTCATCCGCGCCGTCCTCGTCGCCCAGCCCGCGAAGCGCGACGCCTGGTGCGCCGTGCACGGCCGCGACGACTGATCAGGGTCGGAAGGCAACCTCCTCGACCAACGACCCGCCCACAGGTGTGAGGCTTGCCTGCCCGGAGAGAATGGGGGCATGTTCTCCCGTCGCAAGTCCGAGATGGTCGACCCTGCCCAGGCCCTGCCTGGCCGCGCTGCTCCCGCGTTCGCGCTCCCCCCTCTCCACGAGGTCCTGCACACGCCCCTGGTCACCGGTCCCGCCGAGGGTGACGTACCCGACGGACTCGAGGCCGCGGTCTTCGGCCTCGGCTGCTTCTGGGGCGCCGAGGAGATCTACTGGCAGGTCCCCGGCGTCTGGTCGACGTCGGTCGGGTACGCCGGCGGCATCACCCCGCACCCGACGTACGAGGAGGTCTGCAGCGGACGCACCGGCCACACCGAGGCCGTCCGGATCGTCTTCGACCCCGACGTCGTCTCGTACGCCGACCTGGTGAAGAAGTTCTTCGAGGTCCACGACCCGACGCAGGGCATGCAGCAGGGCAACGACCACGGCACGCAGTACCGCTCGGCGATCTACTTCACCAGCCCCGAGCAGGAGACCACCGCCCGCGAGCTCACCAAGGTGTACGGCGAGGAGCTGGCCCGTCGCGGCTTCGACCCGATCACGACCGAGATCGCCCCGGCCGCCGAGTACTACTACGCCGAACCGCACCACCAGCAGTACCTGCACAAGGTGCCGCACGGCTACCGCTGCCACGCCTCGACCGGGATCTCCTTCCCGGCCTGATGTGACTGGCTGACACACTCGACGCATGGCTGATCTCCCGCGCAAGGCAGCAGCGCGCACGGCACGTCTGGCCGCCCTGCCGCTGGGCTACGCCGGCCGTACCGCGCTCGGCTTCGGCAAGCGGATGGGCGGGGCCTCCGCCGAGGCGGTGATGAGCGACATCCAGCAGCGCACGGCCGAGCAGCTGTTCCGCACCCTCGGGGAGCTCAAGGGCGGGGCGATGAAGTTCGGCCAGGCGCTGTCGGTGCTCGAGTCGGCGCTGCCGGAGGAGATGGCGGCGCCGTATCGCGAGCACCTGACCCGGCTCCAGGACTCCGCACCCCCGATGCCGACCCAGACGGTGCGCAACATCCTGGCCGAGGACCTCGGCCCGAACTGGAAGAACCAGCTGGTCTGGATGGACGGTGCCCCGACCGCGGCCGCCTCGATCGGCCAGGTCCACGAGGGCAAATGGCACGACGGCCGGCGGGTCGCGGTGAAGGTGCAGTACCCGAACGCCGGCGAGGCACTGATGTCCGACCTGCGCACGCTCGCGCGGGCCGCCCGCGCGATCGGGCCGCTGATCCCCGGGGTCGACATGAAGCCGCTCGTAGAGGAGGTCCAGGCCCGGGCGCGCGAGGAGCTCGACTACGAGCTCGAGGCCGAGGCGCAGCGGATGTTCGCGTCGACCTTCCGC
>NZ_JBMCZA010000130.1:583-3787 GCF_048654705.1 Nocardioides sp. CPCC 206348 | reverse complement strand
ATCACCGAGTGGCTCGACTCGGCCGGATCGCTCGCGACGATCATCGCCGACGGAACTCCGGAGGAGCGCGACCACTACGGCGAGATCTTCGCCCGGTTCCTCTTCTCCGGGCCGGCCCGGACCGGCCTGCTGCACGCGGACCCGCATCCCGGGAACTTCCGGATCATCCCGAAGGACGACGGAACGCCGGGCCGGATGGGCGTCCTCGACTACGGGTCGGTGGCCCGCCTCCCCCAGCGTGGGCTGCCGGCGCCGATGGGCCGACTGATCTCGCTGTGCGCCGCGGGTGACGGCGAGGCGCTGATCGAGGGCCTGCGCGAGGAGGGCTTCCTCAAGGACCGGATCAACCTCGACCCCCAGTTGCTGATGGACTACCTCTCACCGTTCGTGGAGCCCACGCTGGTCGAGCGGTTCCGGTTCAGCCGGGAGTGGATGCGCGAGCAGTTCCAGCGGATCAACAATCCGCGGGACCCGGCGTACACGGTGTCGCTCAAGCTGAACCTGCCGCCGTCGTACGTCCTGATCCACCGCACCTGGCTCGGCGGCGTCGGCGTCCTCAGCCAGCTCGAGGCCGAGGCATCGTTCCGCTCATTGATGGAGGAGTTCCTGCCGGGCTTTGTGGCGGCGGCGCCCGGCCACAGCACCACCGAGGAGTGACCAATGGCATCGACCACCGGCGGTGACGTTCGCGCCGTCAAGGCGCTCGGGCTGGTGCGGGTCGGCGTGGGGGTGGCCATGATGGCCGCGCCCCGCCTCATCGGACGCAGCGACGACCCGTCCTTCGTCCTGCTGCTGCGGACCATCGGGGTCCGCGACCTCGTGATCGGCGCGGGCACCGTCGCGGCGCCCGCCTCCGCGACCGCCCTGTGGGGCTGCGCCGCCCTGGCGAGCGACTCGATCGACGTCGCGGTGGGCGCCGCGTCGACGCCGACGATCGGGCTGGGCCCGGGCCTGGTCGCCACCCTTCTCCCGGTACCGTTCGCCGCGTTCGGCGCCTGGGCCGTACGACGCGCGCTCGGCTGAGCCCCCTCGCCCGGGTGAGGGGCCACGTCACCAGATCCCGATGACGCCTCCACCGATCCGGATGATGAACGCGCTCACGACCACGATGAAGAAGATCCGCACGAACTTCGCGCCCCGCGACACCGCCGTACGCGCTCCGAGGTAGCCGCCGACCAGGTTGCAGGCACCCATCATCAGGCCGACGTCCCACAGCACGGCACCGGTCGGGATGAACAGCAACAGCGCACCGATGTTCGTGGCGAGGTTGGCCAGCTTGGCCTTGGCCGAGGCCTGCAGGAAGTCGTAGCCCATCAGGCCGACGAGGGCGAACACGAAGAAGCTGCCGGTGCCGGGTCCGAGGATGCCGTCGTACAGGCCGATGGCGAAGCCGACCCCCATCGCGGCGACCAGGTGGCGGCGGCCGTCGAACCGGAGCTCGGTCTCCTCCCCCATGCTGGGTCGCACCAGCACGTAGGCACCGACGGCGACGAGGGCTGCCAGCACGATCGGCTCGAACGCCTCCCGCGGGATCCTCGAGGCCGCGAGGGCGCCGGTGAACGCGCCCGCCAGCGCGAACAGCATGAGGGGCCCGAACGTCTTCGGGTCCGGCCGGAGCCTGCGGTAGTACGTCGCCGAGCTCGCCGCCGTCCCGCACACCGAGGCGATCTTGTTCGTGGCCAGGATCTGCACCGGGCTGGCACCCGGCAACCCGAGCAGCAGCGCCGGGAGCTGCACGAGGCCGCCACCACCGACTACCGCGTCCACGAAGCCGGCCGTCAGCGCGGCCAGCGCAAGGAGCGCCAGGACGGTCAGGCTCAGGTCGCTCATCGCGACCGACCCTACGACCTCGTCGTACTACTTCCACGTGAGGTCGGTGTACCCCCGGTCCTGGTAGTCGTTGGCCACGTCGTTCGACGTGTCGACACAGGACGAGCCGATGCTCACCTGGGTGCCGGCAGGCCCGAACTGGAACCTGAGGTCGTCCCCGTCCCTGGAGCCTTCGACGATGGCGGGATTCTCCACGCGCTTCACCGTCCAGCCGTCGGCCTCCATGGCGCTCGCGGCGGCATCAACCATGTCCTCCACCGGCTCGTCCGACGGACCGAAGTTCAGGGACACCCGATGGATGACACCACCCGCTGCCAGGCCGTCCCCACAGGTCACGAACCGGTGCCGCCCACTCACGAACTCCGGGCCCGTGCCGTCCATGGCGTCGTGGACGACACCATCCACCGCGGCCAGTGCCCGCGCCTCCACGGCGTCCACGTCCTTCTGGTCGGTGGCGGGGTCGTCGCTGCACCCGGACAGGCTCGCCGCCAAGGTCATGCCCGCAGCGATTGTCCAGCCCCTCATCAGAGGAACCTTCCCGGACCGAAGCCTCGCGACAACGAATCGATGAAGTCCCTGCCCCATTCCTCGACTCCGTCCACGATCGGCCCTCCCGCGCCCTTGATCGACGACTCCACCAGATACTCCGGCAGCGTCTGATAGTGCCCCTCGTCGGTCCATCGTTCGCGCTCCTCGTCGTGGATGACGTTGTCGTCCTGGTTGACCACGATGGCTCCCAGGTTGTGCAGTGAATCGCCCTTGAAGTACGACGTGTGATTGTCGAGCGCGTCCTGGATCCGTGAGGACCCGTCCCCGGTCTCGAACCTCGTGGCTCCGAACGACTCCTGAGCAGGGTCGCCTCCCAGCGTTCCGGGACCGTCGTCGGCACCCAGGAGCGACACCGGGTCATTGTCCTTGGCACCCACCCACACGTCCGCGTCCGTCAGCGCCGCTGCCGTGTACTCGGGGACGCCCGGACTGCCGATCAGGATGGCGTCATCGACGGGCAGGCCGTCCTGGAGGGCGTGGCCCACGGTGGTGGACCCATAGCTGTGACCGATCGCCGTCAGGTGGGCGCGCTCGCCCTCGTCGGACGCACGGAGCCCGTCGATGAAGTCGGAGAACCGCTCGCCGCCACGATCAGCTGCACCCGGTCCGACGACGGAACCGAAGTCGAGCAGGTCATCGACCCTGCCCACCGGATTGCCACTGGGGGCGTCATAGTCGAGCCAGAAGACGCTGGCCACGGTCCCGTCCGTCTGCCCACTGGCCGATGCGTGGAGGTCCTCCGTCCGGGCGAGATTGCCCGGCAGGCTCGACGTCTCGCTGGTCAGGCCGGGCACATTGACCGACACGTGGTCGGCCCGGTCAGGA
>NZ_JBMCZA010000130.1:0-573 GCF_048654705.1 Nocardioides sp. CPCC 206348 | reverse complement strand
CCGGGCAGGCTCGACGTCTCGCTGGTCAGGCCGGGCACGTTGACCGACACGTGGTCGGCACGGTCGGGGTCACCGAAGCTGATCGCGACCCCACCGTCGCCCCCGTGCTCGCCGGGCTTGTAGACGATGACGTGGACCAGGTGCTCGCCGGTGAGCGGATCGATGTCGTCCAGCCGGCCGTTGAGCTCCTCGCGGATCACCGTGGCGTTGTCCAGGATCGCGCGCTCGTCGTCGGTCAGCTCCCCGTCGGCCTCCTGGCGGGTGAGCCGATCGATGTCGCTGTAGACCGCGGCACGGTTGGCCTCGTCACGATCACGCACGGGAATGCCGTCGGCGTTGCCGATGTCGTGCGGCCGCTCGGCGAGCAGGGCCTGCTTCTGCGCACGTGACAGCGTCCGCCACCAGGCAGCCAGGGCCACGGGATCGCCGACACGGCGGTCGAAGGCGCGGCCGAGCGCGTCGGGATCGGGCCGATCGGGATCCTGTGCTGCCCGCTGTCCCTCCGCGATCTCGTCGACGCCCCGGAGCGATCGGACGAACTCGTCCTCGGCATCGTCAGCGTCGCCGTTCCAC
>NZ_JBMCZA010000129.1:1848-3451 GCF_048654705.1 Nocardioides sp. CPCC 206348 | reverse complement strand
AAGTCCCACGTCGGCCACGTCGAGAAGGCGCTGCGGACCACGCCCGAGGAGAACCTCGCGATGGTGCGCGACACCGTCAGCCACCTGCGCGCCGAGGGCCAGCAGGTCTTCCTCGACGCCGAGCACTTCTTCGACGGGTACCGGCTCGACCGGTCCTACGCGCTCGAGGTCCTGCGGACGGCGTACGACGCCGGTGCGGAGGTGATCGCCCTGTGCGACACCAACGGCGGGATGCTCCCCGGCTGGGTCTCCGACGTCGTGCACGACGTGGTGCAGTCGGCCGGCGTGCGGGTCGGGATCCACTGCCACAACGACACCGGCCTGGCGGTCGCGAACACCCTGGCTGCCGTCGATGCCGGTGCCACGCACATCCAGGGCTGCATCAACGGGTACGGCGAGCGCACCGGCAACGCCGACCTCGTCAACGTGGTCGCGAACCTCGAGCTCAAGCTGGACCGACAGGTGCTGCCGCCCGGCCTGCTCCGCGAGGCCACCCGGATCGCGCACGCCGTCGCCGAGGTCACCAACGTGCCGCCGGCCGCGCGCCAGCCGTACGTCGGCACGTCGGCCTTCGCCCACAAGGCGGGCCTGCACGCCAGCGCGATCAAGGTCGACCCCGACCTCTACCAGCACATGGACCCCGCCGGTGTCGGCAACGACATGAGGCTGCTGGTGTCCGAGATGGCCGGTCGTGCGTCGATCGAGCTCAAGGGCAAGGAGCTCGGCTTCGACCTGTCGGACTCGCCCGACGTCGTCAACCGGGTGACCGCCCGGGTCAAGGAGATGGAGTCGCGCGGCTACACCTTCGAGGCCGCCGATGCCTCCTTCGAGCTGCTGCTCGTCGAGGAAGCCGAGGGCCGGCGGCCGTCGTACTTCCAGGTCGAGAGCTGGCGCGTCATCACCGAGACGCTGACCCACGCCCGGCCGGGCGAGGAAGCCGTCTCCGAGGCGACCGTGAAGCTCCAGGCCGCCGGCGAGCGCTTCGTCGTCACGGGCGAGGGCAACGGTCCCGTCAACGCGCTGGACCAGGCCATCCGGACGGCGATCGTGCAGGCGTTCCCGGAGATCGCGAAGTTCGAGCTGATCGACTTCAAGGTGCGGATCCTCGACCAGGGCCACGGCACCGACGCCATCACCCGGGTGCTGATCGAGACCACCGACGGCGAGAAGTCGTGGGTGACCGTGGGTGTCGGCGCGAACGTCATCGAGGCCTCCTGGGAGGCGCTGGTCGACGGCCTGACCTACGGACTGCTGCGCCACCACGTCGACTAGCCGGCTGGGTCAGCCGACGACGCGTCGTACCAGCTCTTCCCAGCCGGCCATGACCTGATCCTCGGACATCTGCGCCTGGTCGAACTGCTGGCGCAGGACGGGCAGCGAGAGCGGTGCGACGAGCGCCGTGGCGAGGTAGGGCAGGTTGCCCTCGACGCCGAGCTCGGCGAGCAGGATCCGTACGTGCATGGTGACGAAGCCGGTCACGGCGTAGTTGTCGCCCCAGGTGCGGCCAGCGGCGTCGATCAGCGCACCCTGCTGGAGGTGCAGGTGCATCCGGGAGGCCCCGAAGGCCAGGAGGCGTTCCATCGGCGGTGCGCCGGGGCCCAGG
>NZ_JBMCZA010000129.1:685-1838 GCF_048654705.1 Nocardioides sp. CPCC 206348 | reverse complement strand
AAGCCGGTCACGGCGTAGTTGTCGCCCCAGGTGCGGCCGGCGGCGTCGATGAGCGCACCCTGCTGGAGGTGCAGGTGCATCCGTGAGGCCCCGAAGGCCAGGAGGCGCTCCATCGGCGGTGCGCCGGGGCCCAGCGGCGCAGGTCCGCCGATGACGGCTGCCTGCCACGCCCTCTCGGCGTGGTCGAGGAGCGAGGCCATCAGGCCCTCACGGCTGCCGAAGCGCCGGAAGACGGTGCCCTTGCCGACGCCGGCCTTGGCGGCCACCGCCTCCATGGTCACGCCCTCGACGCTGCAGCCCTGGATCAGCTCGCTCGCGGCGCTGAGCAGGGCTTCGCGGTTGCGCGCGGCGTCGGCCCGCTCGGTGGGCGGCGTGGTGAGCAGGGGGAGGGGCTTGGACATGGCTCGCCCAGCCTAGGGCGACGTACCGACATCGGTCCTGCGGAAATAGTTGGCCAGCCGGGAATGAAAGCGGACCGCGGTCCGTTTCGACCCACATGACTGACTCCACTCGTATCGCCGTCCTGGTCGGCAGCCTGCGCGCCGACTCCATCAACCGCAAGCTCGCCGAGGTCCTCCGCGAGCAGGCGCCCGCTGGTGTGGTCCTCGACATCGTCGACGGGCTGGGCGAGCTGCCCTTCTACAACGAGGACGTCGACGGCGACTCCGTGCCGGCCGCCGTCACTGTGCTGCGTGAGGCCATCGCCGCCGCCGACCGTGTGCTCGTCGTGACCCCCGAGTACAACGGCACCATGCCGGCCGTGCTCAACAACGCCATCGACTGGGCCTCGCGCCCGTTCGGCGAGGGTGCCATCAAGGGCAAGCCGCTCGCCGTCGTCGGCACCTCCGTCGGCCAGTTCGGCGGCAAGTGGGCCCACGACGACACGCGTCGCTCCGCCGGTGTCGCGGGCGCCGTCGTCGTCGAGGACGTCGACCTTGCCCACGCCTACGCGTGGGGCACGGACCCGTCGGGCGACGAGGAGATCGTCGCCAAGTTCGTGTCCGCCCTCGGCGACCTCGCCGGCTTCACCCCCGAGGTCACCGCGGCCTGATCCGCACCGCCGCTAAGGTCGGGTCGTGGCCGAACTCCACGACCTGACCGCCCTCGAACAGGGGCAGTTGATCCGCTCCGGCGAGATCAGCCCCGTCGAGCT
>NZ_JBMCZA010000129.1:179-596 GCF_048654705.1 Nocardioides sp. CPCC 206348 | reverse complement strand
GGCGTACCGACCGCGATCAAGGACCTCAACCTCACCAAGGGCGTGCCGACGGCCTTCGGGTCGCCGGCGTTCGCGGACTACGTGCCGGACGTGTCCGACGCGGTGACGCTGTCGATCGAGGCGGCCGGCATGGTCAGTCTCGGCAAGACGAGCACGCCGGAGTTCGGGTCACCCTGTTACACCGAGCCCGAGGGGCGTCCGCCCGCCGTCACGCCGTGGGACGTCACCCGGATGGCCGGGGGCTCCTCGGGTGGCGCGGCGTCGGCCGTGGCCGCCGGGCTGATCCCGGTCGCGCAGGGCTCCGACGGCGGCGGCTCGATCCGGATCCCGGCGTCGTGCTGCGGCCTGGTCGGGCTCAAGCCCACCCGTGGACGGATCAGCGGCTTCCCGATGTACGGCGACCCGGTCGGCCTCGCT
>NZ_JBMCZA010000129.1:0-120 GCF_048654705.1 Nocardioides sp. CPCC 206348 | reverse complement strand
ACCTTCCTGGCGGCTGCCGGTCGCGAGCCCGGTCGGCTGCGGATCGCCTGCTTCGACGAACCGATCGTCGCCGACATCGAGGTGCACCCCGACGTGCGGCGCGCCTACCAGTCCGCGATC
>NZ_JBMCZA010000128.1:7981-15657 GCF_048654705.1 Nocardioides sp. CPCC 206348 | reverse complement strand
TGCACGGTCAGCCGGTGCGTCTCGCGGCCGACCCGCTCCTCGAGGGGGGCGACGGCTTCGAGCAGGGCGGCGTCGGTACGCGCCGCGACCCACAGCTCGAGAGCCGCGGTGAAGACGGGCGACGCGAAGTGGTCGCCGAGCATCCCGACGATCGCGCGGGTGCGGTTCCTGCCGCGGGGCAGCTGTGCCGCAGCCGCGGCCAGTTCCTGACCGCGGATCTCGGTGAGATGGGCGACCGCCGCGACGACCAGGTCGTTCTTGGTCGGGAAGTGGTGCAGCTGGGCACCCCGGCTCACGCCGGCCCGCTCGGAGACGAGCGTGGTCGTCGTACCGCTGAAGCCCTTCTCGACGAGGAGGTCGACGGTGGCCTCCATCAGCCGCTGTCGCATGACGCGCGTGCGCTCCTCCTGGGGCACACGGGTCACGGCAGGGGTCGACACACCGCCAGCATGGACCCCAACTCACAAACAGTCAAGCATGACTGTTTGTTTACGTCGTCGTGATCAGGCGGTGACGGACTCCCGGTCACTGCCGTTGAGGTGGACCGGCAACGCCTCGACGCCGTACACGGCCGAGAGCTTGCGGAACTCGAGCGCCGAGATGTCGGCGGCCATGCTCAGGTCGGGGAAGCGCTCGGCGAGCATCCGCAGCGACGTGCGCAGCTCCATCCGGGCCAGCTCGGCCCCGACGCAGCGGTGCATGCCCCAGCCGAAGGCCAGGTGGCGCGTGGGTTCGCGGGTGGGGTCGAAGTCGCCGAGGCCCTCGCCGAGCTTCGGGTCGCGGTTCGCGGCGAGCAGCGAGACGCCCACCGCGTCGCCTGCCTTGATCTTCACGCCACCGACGACGACGTCGGTCTTGGCGAAGCGCAGGAAGGCGAGCTGGACCACGCACAGGTGGCGGAGCAGCTCCTCCACGACCCGGTCGACCGAGTCCGGGTCCGAGCGGAGCATCCGGCCGGCCTCGGGCGTGGTCGCGATCAGGTAGGTGCCGAGGGCGAGCATGCTCGCCGAGGTCTCGTAGCCGCCGAGGAAGACGCCGTCGGCGATGCCGCCGAGCGTCACGTCGTCGAGCTCGTCACCGTGCTCCTTGAGGAGCGCACCGATCAGGCCGTCGCCCGGGTTCTTGCGCTGCTCGCGCACCGCGTTGATCAGGAACTCGCGGGTGTGGGCGGCTGCACCGAAGGCACCGGCTCCACCTTCGGTGAGGTCGAAGCGCGCGACGCCGAGCTCGAGGAACCGCGCCCGGTCGTCGACCGGCAGCCCGAGCAGGTCGCAGATGACGTCGAACGGTACGGCGAAGGCGAACTCCTGCACCATGTCGACCGACTGGCCGTCGGCTCCGGCCGCAGCCATCGCGTCCAGGCGCTGCGTGACGATGGTCTCGATGCCGGGCTGCAGCCGTGCGAGGCGGCGCATCGTGAACTCCGGAGTGAGGTACTTCCGCAGCTGCGTGTGCAGCGGCGGGTCGATCATGCCGAGCCCGCCGATCTGCTCCTCGTCGGACTTGCCCTCCTGGGAGACGAACTGGCCGAGGTCGTTGGACCACGACGCGGCGTCCCCGGCGAGGACGTCGCGGGCTTCGTCGTACCCGCTGACGAGCCAGACCGTCTTGCCGAACATGTCGGCGAGCTTCTTGACCGGCGCCTCGGCCTGGACGTCCATCAGCGCGGGCAGCGGGTCGAGCCCGTCGCGCTTGAGCGGCAGCGTCACCGAGTCGGGCAGGAAGCGCAGCTTGCGCAGGTCGATGCCGTTGCGCATGGTCCGGTTGAGCAACCAGATGCCGACACGCTGTCTGAGCGGGCCGAAGATGGGATCGAACACCGGCCCGACCTTGGGACCGACGAGGGGGAGGCGACGCATGGCTCCATTCCACCAGACGATTCGTGACACGCGCGAAACCGATGTGCTCGCCACTGAGGGCTAGCCTGACCGCGTGGCTGATCACACCGTGCGCTGGGACGACTGGGATGCCGTGCTCTTCGACCTCGACGGGGTGGTGACGCCGACCGCCGAGGTCCACATGCACGCGTGGGCGGCGATGTTCAGCGCGTTCCTCGTGGAGCAGTCGGCGAAGGACGGCGTCACCTACCCGCCGTACACGGAGCAGGACTACTTCGACCACATCGACGGCAAGCCGCGGTACGACGGCGTGCGGGCCTTCCTCGCCTCGCGCGGCATCACGCTTCCCGAGGGCTCTCCGTCGGACCCGCCGAGCGAGGCCACCGTGTGCGGTCTCGGCAACCGCAAGAACGATGTCTTCTCCGAGGTGCTGGCCACCGACGGGGTCGTCGCCTACCCCGGGTCGGTCGCCCTCGTCGAGGACCTGCACCGCCGCGGCAAGGCGATGGCGATCGTGTCGTCGTCGCGCAACGCACCGGCCGTGCTGGCCGCGGCCGGCCTCACCGACTACTTCGGGATCATCGTGCACGGCGGCCTGGCCGCCGAGCTGGGACTGCCGGGCAAGCCGGCGCCCGACACCTTCTCCTACGCGGCCGCGCACTTCGGCGCCACCGATGCCCGATCGGTCGTCCTCGAGGACGCCACCAGTGGCGTGGCCGCGGGACGCGCAGGCGCCTTCGGACTCGTGATCGGCGTCGACCGCGGCGCCGGACCGGACGCCCTGGTCGAGGCCGGTGCGGACCTCGTCGTCACCGATCTCGACCAGTTGCTGGAGGAGTCCTGATGAACGCTCCCGAAGGGCCCGGCCCCTCCCACAAGGCCCCACCGGTCGCCGATCCACTCGACCGGACCCGCTTCCCCATCGACGAGTGGCGACTGGTCGAGACCCGCTTCTCGGGCGCCGACCTCGGCACGACCGAGTCGCTGTTCACCGTCGGCAACGGCTACCTCGGCCTGCGCGGCAACTACTCCGAGAGCCGCGACGCCCACCTCGACGGCACCTTCATCAACGGGTTCCACGAGACCTGGCCGATCTCCCACGCCGAGGAGGCCTACGGCTTCGCCCGGATCGGGCAGACGATCGTCAACGTCCCCGATCCCAAGGTGATCAGGCTGTACGTCGACGACGAGCCGCTGCAGGTCTCCGTCGCCGACCTCATCGAGTACGAACGCGCGCTCGACTTCCGCACGGGCGTCCTGACGCGGGAGCTGGTCTGGCGCACCCCCGGCGGCAAGCGGGTGCGGGTGCGCAGCACCCGGATGGTGCCGCTCGAGCAGCGCCACCTCGCCGTCCTCACCTTCGAGGTGACCCTCCTCGACGAGCGGGCGTCACTGGCGATCTCGTCGCAGCTGATCAACCGGCAGGACATCGAGCCCGAGGCCCCGACCGACGACGGTGACACCGGCGCCGGCTCAGACCCCCGCAAGGCCGAGTCGTTCAAGGGCCGCGTGCTGGTGCCCCGCCTGCACGACGCCGACCCGAACACCGGACGCATCAAGCTCGGCTACCGCACGGCCCAGAGCGGCATGACGCTCGGCGTCGTCGCCGACCACACGCTGGAAACCGTCGCGCACACGTCGATGAGCGTGCACTCCGAGGACGACATGGCGAAGGTGATCTACCGCGTCGCCGCCGAGCCCGGGGTCACCGTGAAGCTCACCAAGGTCGTCTCCTTCCACACCGCCGACTCGGTGCCGCCGCGCGAGCTGATCGACCGCTGCGAGCGGACCCTCGACCGGACGCACGAGGAGGGCATCGCCCACCAGTACTCCGCCCAGGAGGCGTGGCTCGCCGACTTCTGGCAGCGCGCCGACGTCGAGGTGCCCGGCCAGCCCGCCATCCAGCAGGCGGTCCGGTGGAACCTCTTCTCGATCCTGCAGGCCTCGGCGCGCGCCGAGGGGCGCGGCATCGCGGCGAAGGGAGTGAGCGGCTCCGGGTACGGCGGCCACTACTTCTGGGACACCGAGATCTACGTGATGCCGTTCCTCACCTACACGATCCCGTGGGCCGCCCGGAACGCCTTGCGGTTCCGCCACGCCCTGCTCGACAGCGCCCGGTCCCGCGCCCGCGAGCTCTCCCAGAAGGGAGCGCTCTTCCCGTGGCGGACCATCAACGGCCACGAGGCATCGGCCTACTACGCCGCCGGCACCGCGCAGTACCACATCGACGCGGACGTCGCGTACGCCCTGAGCCAGTACGTCGGCGCCACCGGTGACCAGGAGTTCCTGGCCCACGCAGCCGTCGACATCTTCGTCGAGACCGCCCGCCTGTGGGCCGACCTGGGCTTCTGGCGCGACGAGAGCCGCCGGACGTTCCACATCCACGGCGTCACCGGGCCCGACGAGTACACGACCGTCGTGAACGACAACCTCTACACGAACGTGCTCGCGCGCTTCAACCTCCGTCGCGCGGCCCGGGCGGTGTGGGAGCTGGAGCGCGACGACCCCGAGGCGCACGCGGCGCTGGTCCGTCGTACCGGGTTGGCTCCGGAGGAGCCACAGGAATGGGCCGACTGCGCGCAGGGGATGTTCATCCCGTTCGACGAGTTCCTCGGCATCCACCCGCAGGACGGCCACTTCCTCGAGCGCGAGATGTGGGACCTCGAGAACACGCCGCTGGAGAAGCGCCCGCTGCTGCTGAGCTACCACCCGCTGGTGATCTACCGGTTCCAGGTGCTCAAGCAGGCCGACGTGGTGCTCGCGTTGTTCCTGCAGGGCGAGGAGTTCACGCCCGAGCAGAAGAAGGCGGACTTCGACTACTACGACCCCATCACCACCGGCGACTCGACACTGTCCGCCGTGATGCAGTCGATCGTCGCGGCCGAGGTCGGCTACCACGAGCTCGCGCTGCGCTACTTCGTCTCGGCCCTGTACGTCGACCTCGACGACCGCCACAACAACACCGCCGACGGGGTGCACGTCGCGTCCACCGGCGGCGTGTGGAGCGCGCTGGTGTCCGGCTTCGGCGGCTTCCGCGACATCGGGACCGCTGCCGGCGACCAGCAGTGGCAGATCGATCCGCGGCTTCCCGACGACTGGTCGTCGCTCGTCTACCGGGTGACGCTGCACGGCACCCGCGTCCGGGTCACCGTCCGTCCCGAGGAGCTCGAGCTGTTCGTCGAGGACGGCACGGACCCGGTGACCTTCTCGGTGCGCTCGGAGCTGGTCACGGTCGGCGCCGGGTCACCGGTGACCCTGTCGTTGAAGCACCAGGGACCGCGCCTGGAGGGCGAACCGCCGTACCCGGCCGGGATCCAGCGGGCCGACGGAACGGTGATCTCGGCGATCGTCCCGACGGGCGACTGAGCCCTCCGGTCAGCTGGCGCCGCAGACCTCGAAGCCGTAGTCCTGGGCGATCTTGTTGGCGTCGGCGAACGGGTCGCCCTGGAGGATGGCGAGCGGGTCCGCCTCGACCTCGACGAGGCCCGCCTCGATGGAGTCGAGCATCTCGTTGATCGTGGCCGCGTCCTCGGCCGGCGCCTTCAGCGCGCGCAGGTCCTCGACCTGGCCCTTGACCTCGGGGACGAGCGTGTCGTTGACCGCCGCCCGGAACTCCGCCTCGGTCGGGTTCTCCGGGTCGATGAACCGGTCGTCGGCCGCGTCGATCTTCTCGTTGCTCGCCTTGCAGATCGCGTCGCCCTGCTCGATCAGCTCGGCCTTGGTGAGCGCCTGGTCCCGGGTCTCGGACGCCCTGTCGTCGGACTTGGCGGGCTCGTCGTCACCGCCGCATCCGGAGAGGCTGACGCAACAGGCAAGGACAGTGGCGATGGCGAGCTTCTTCACGCCCGGAGTCTAGGGGGAGACCGATCTCACAGCCCGGGTCGGGCGGAACGATGTGCGTCGCGGGGACGCCCGGGCGTTCACTGGACCCGTGACCTCGACCGCCGCCCCCGAGCAGATCAGCATCGCTCGTCGCTGGGCGATGCTCGCGGTCGGCACCGGGTCGCAGGCGGCCTCGGCGGCGATGGTCGTGGCGCCGGCATTCCTGATCCCCGAGCTGCACCGCCCGGTCTCCGAGGGCGGGCACGGGATGAGCCTGGCCGAAGCGGGTCTCGTCGCGTCCGCATCGATGGCCGGGATGATGCTCACCCTCGTGCTCTGGGGCATGGTCGTCGACCGCCACGGTGAGCGCTTCGCGTTGCTCAGCGGCCTGCTCGTCGCCGCCGCCGGCGGTGCACTGGCCACCATGGCCGGCGGTCCATGGCCGATGGCGGCCGCCCTGGCCCTGGCCGGCATCGGCGCCGCAGCCACCAACTCCGCCTCCGGCCGTGTGGTCGTGGGGTGGTTCCCGCCAGAGAGGCGCGGCTTCGCGATGGGGATCCGGCAGACCGGCCAGCCCCTCGGTGTCGGCCTCGCGGCCGGCACCGTCGCGGTCATCGCCCACGCACACGGCATCGGTCCGGCGCTGTGGGTGCCGACCGGCGCGGTCGCCCTGGGCGCCCTGCTCGTTGCGTTGGTCGTGATCGACCCGCCCCGCCCGTCGGTCGTCGCGGGCAGCCTGGCGAACCCGTATCGCACCGACTCCTTCCTCGCCCGCATCCACGGCGCCTCGGTGCTGCTGGTCGTCCCGCAGTTCCTCGTGTGGACCTTCGGCCTGACCTGGCTCGTCGAGGACCTCGACTGGTCCCCCGGCCTCGCCGGGCTCGTCATAGCCGGCACCCAGGTCGCGGGCGCCGCCGCCCGGATCGGCGCCGGCTGGGTGTCCGACGTCGTCGGCAGCCGGATGCGGCCGATGCGGTCGGTCGCACTGCTCGCTGCCGTGACGATGGCGTTGCTCGGGCTGGCGGCCGGCCAGGCGGGCCCCGACGGATCGACGTGGGTGACGGCGCTCGCCGTCGTCCTGCTCGTCGTCGCCTCCGCCATCACCGTCGCCGACAACGGCCTCGCCTTCACCGCGGTCGCCGAGCGGGCCGGCCCGTTCTGGTCCGGCCGCGCCCTGGGCATGCAGAACACCGCCCAGCACATCGCCGCCGCCGCGGTCCCTCCCGTGGCCGGCCTGTCCATCACGGTCTGGGGGTACGGCGCCACGTTCGCCCTCGCCGGCCTGCTCCCCCTGCTAGCGATCGCCGTCGTGCCGGTCGCGGCCGAGGGCGACTTCAGCTGACGTCGTAGTCGACGACGACCGGTGCGTGGTCGCTGAGCCTGGTGCCGCGGTGGTCGCGGTCGACCACCGCGCTGCGGGCCGAGCGCGCCAGTGCGGGTGTCGCGAGGTGGTAGTCGATGCGCCACCCGGCGTCCTTCTCGTACGCGCGGCCGAGCCAGCTCCACCACGAGTACGGACCGTCCACGTCAGGATGCAGGCGGCGCACCACGTCGACCAGGGTGCGCGGTGTCAGCTGGCTGTCCAGCCAGGCCCGCTCCTCGGGCAGGAAGCCCTCGACCTGGTTGCTGCGCCGCCAGTTCGCGACGTCCTGGCGGTCGTGCGCGACATTGAGGTCACCGGTCAGGAGGAACTCCCGTCCGGCGGATGCTGCGGTACGGCGGGCGTTCGTCAGGTGCCGCGCGAACCCGGCGAGGAAGGCCATCTTCCTCTCGTACTTCGCTCCGCCGTCCGGCGCCTCCCGCATCCGCTTCGGGTCCTGCAGGTGCACCGGCAACCCACCCTTCGGAAGGTAGAGGCTGGCCACCGTGATCGGGTGGTCGGCGAGGTCCACCTCGATGTAGCGGCCCTCCAGCGCATGGGGACGCAGCGCTCGTGGCAGCGGCTGCGCGAGGTCCGGCACCGCCCACGTACGCACCGCCGAGGGCGGAGTCCGGGTGAGCACGGCCACCCCGTTG
>NZ_JBMCZA010000128.1:7359-7971 GCF_048654705.1 Nocardioides sp. CPCC 206348 | reverse complement strand
GACGCAGCGCTCGTGGCAGCGGCTGCGCGAGGTCCGGCGCCGCCCACGTGCGCACCGCCGCGGGCGGAGTCCGGGTGAGCACGGCCACCCCGTTTCGCCCGGGGATCGTCCCCGCGTCGTACGCGGCGTGGAAGTCACCGAACGCCCCGTCGGGCAACGCCTCGACGGGGCAGCGCACCTCCTGGAGGGTGATGACGTCGCAGCCGCGGGTCGCCATCCAGTCGTCGAAGCCACGGCGGTGCGCGGCCCGGATTCCGTTGATGTTGGCGGTGGCGATGCGGAGCACCGGGCGAGGCTAGTCGCCTGTTGCGCAGGCTGGGTCAGCGGACCTTCCAGGCGGCCAGCAGCTCGGCCTCCCGCTCGGTCGTGATCCCGTCGATGCGGGCCGCCGGATCCGACTCGAGCCAGGCCCGCGTGTCGCTGGTCGTGTCCTTGACGGGACGGAGCACCAGCCCCGCGGCAACGGCCGGCGCTGCGTCATGGGCCAGCATGCCGTCGTACTCGGGACGGCGGAGCCAGAGCGGGATGCTCTCCGGGCCGGCCCACGGCTGCACGCCCTGCTCGCTGAGGAACTCCTGGTCCACCCACACGACCGTGGCGTCGGGGAGTGCC
>NZ_JBMCZA010000128.1:7055-7349 GCF_048654705.1 Nocardioides sp. CPCC 206348 | reverse complement strand
GCTCTCCGGGCCGGCCCACGGCTGCACGCCCTGCTCGCCGAGGAACTCATGGTCCACCCACACGACCGTGGCGTCGGGGAGGGCGTCGCGCAGCAGGTCCGCGAACGGGACCGCCGGCCCGATGGCGTCGAAGGTGCCGGGCGTACGACGGTCGGCGAGGTCCACCAGCCAGGCCGCGAGGTCGCGGACATCGATCACCTGGACCAGGTCGGCCGGGTCGCCGGGCCCGAGGACCTCGCCCGTCGCCACGGACCGGCGGGCCCAGTAGCTGAACCGCCCGGTCGGGTCACCGGG
>NZ_JBMCZA010000128.1:1677-7045 GCF_048654705.1 Nocardioides sp. CPCC 206348 | reverse complement strand
AGGACCAGCTGTTCGCAGGTGACCTTGAGGCCGCCGTACGCCTCGGGATCCGTGGCGAGGTCGACGTCGTCGGCGATCGGGGCCTTCAGCGCGCCGACCCCGGGACCGGACGGGTCGGCGTCGTCGGCGTACACCGAGATCGAGGAGACGAAGACCCAGTGCGCATCGGCGACCGCGTCGAGCGCGTGGCGCACGTGGGAGGGCTGGCGGGCGATGTCGATCACCGCGTCGAAGCCGGCGTCCATCAGTGCATCGGGCGCCGGTTCGGCCCGGTCCCAGCGCACCTGCGTGACGCCCGGCGGCACGCTGCCCGACTGGCCGCGGTTGGCGCACACCACCTCATGTCCCCGTCGTACGGCGTCCGCCGCGACCGCGTGGGACAGGAACCGGGTACCACCGAGGACGAGGAGTCTCATCCCCCCATCTGAGCACGTGGTTGGCTGGGCGCCATGAATCACCGGAGTGCCGTGGCGCTGGTTGTGGCCGGGCTGGTCGTGGCCGGGCTGCTGACAGGATGTGGCGACACCAGCGATCCCGCCTCGTCGTCCGGCCCGGGCGAACCGACCACCGCGACCTCCAGCACAGCCGGCACCTCGGCCACCGCCTCCGCGACCGAGTCCGAGGCGGAGGTCGGCGGCGACCTCTCGCCGCGACAGGGCATCGACGCCTCCCACCACCAGGGCCCGATCGACTGGGCGAAGGTGGCCGACCACGGGATCTCCTTCGCGTACCTCAAGGCCACCGAGGGCACCGGCTTCGTCGACCCGCGCTTCGCCGCCCACCGCAGGAGCGCGGGCAAGTACGGCATCGCGGTCGCCGGCTACCACTACTTCCAGCTCTGCACGGACGGTGCCGCCCAGGCAGCCCACTTCATCGACGTCCTCGGTGACGGTGGCGCGGAGGCCCTCGCCCCTGCCGTGGACCTCGAGCTCGTCGGGAGCTGCACGAACCCGCCCGCGCGCGCCACCCTGCTCGCCGAGGTGCGCGAGTTCCTCGCTGCCGTCGACAAGGAGTACGACACCAGGACGGTGGTCTACCTGTACCCCGACTTCGAGAAGCGCTTCGGCTTCGCCGCCGACCTCGCCGACCACCCGCAGTGGGTCCGCCGGATCGGGGACCGGGCACCGCGGCGCCCCTGGGACATCTGGCAGTACGACGACCACGGCTCCGTCCCCGGCATCTCCGGCCCCGCCGACCTGAACCTGATGCAGCCGTCGGCCTGAGTCCCGACCGATCCACCACTCGCCGCCTCGCCGCCGCTCGGTGGGCGTGATCCGGTGTCCCCAGTGGTCGAGCGGTGGATCCGGCGGTCCCCTCAGTATCCGGAACACTCTGACCACGTGACGCGTTGACGAGACATGTCCACCATCGACCTGACGTCCGGCAACTTCGAGCAGACCGTGCTCGACAACGAGATCGTCTTCGTTGACTTCTGGGCGTCGTGGTGCGGCCCGTGTCGCAACTTCGCGCCCATCTACGAGTCCGCGGCGGAGCAGCACGGTGACCTGGTCTTCGGGTCGGTCAACACCGAGGAGGAGCAGCAGCTCGCCTCGGCGGCCCGGGTGTCGTCGATCCCCACGCTGATGGCGTTCAAGAAGGGGACGCTGGTCTTCTCCCAGGCCGGCGCCCTCCCCGCACCCGCACTCGAGCAGGTCATCGCCGCGGTGCGCGCGGTCGAGGTCCCCACGGAGACGAACGACTGAAATGTCGTTCGCCCCGCCGCAAGAGCTCCTGCGGCGAGGCGAACACCCGGGTAACCGGGTTCGTCAGATGCCCCTCACTGCTCCCAGACCTTCGTCCGGAGAGGACCACCCGACCATGGTCAGGCGGAGTGGGGACGCCTCACCATGACCAATGCGGCACCGGCGAGTACCAAGCCGGCACCGACAGGAACGAGCCATCCGTCAGGACCACCCGTGTTGGGGAGGTCACCGTCGTTGTCGACGATCCCACCGACGTCCCCTTCGTCATAGGTGTAGGTCACGTTGACCTCACCTGCTCCCGAGGCCAGGAACACCAGCGTCCACTCGGACGGCTGGGCCAGGTCGGACGCGGAGGAGGCCGTGTAGTCGAAGCCCACCGTGCCCGTCCCCGTGTACGGCGCCAGCGCGGCCTCGTCGGTGATGGTGGTCGAGAACGTGTCGCTGTCCGACCCTGCCGTCAGGCTGCTGTTCGCACCTGCCGGTGGAGTGTTCGGATCAGCGCCCGCCTCCAGCCATGCCGAGCACCCGTCGCTTCCCTCGTTGGGCGGAAGCTCGACCGCGGGCACCGCCATGGCACCCGAGGTCTGGGCGATGACATCACCGGCGAACGTCAGGGGCGCTGCGCCCGAGACGTTGCCGCTGTTGACCGACGCCGCTGCCTCGCTGAGGTTGGTGACGCAGACCGCGAAGTCCATCGTCACCTCGGCCTCGATCTTCACGGAGGTCAACTCGCCGAGGGCGGGATCGAACTGCTCGATCTGTCCCGTCCCCGACGCGTCGAGGTCTCCCAGGTCGAAGGTCACGGTCTGGGTTTCGCCGGTGACTGCTGATGCCGGCGCCACCCCCATGGTCAAGACCGTGACCGATGCTGCTGCCGTGGCCGCCGCGATCCGCAGTGCCCGCTTGGTCATCAATGCTCCTCGCATGATCATCGCCTCCCTCTACTCGCCCGCAGGCGCGTCGCCTGCAGCCGGCTCGGGGGTGGGCTCGGGCTCGGGCGCCGGGGCGGGTTCAGGCGGCGGTGGCGGCGTCTCCTCCACCTGTGGCTCGGGCTCGGGTGCGGGTTCCGGCTCGGGCTCCGGGTCGACATCCCCTTCGCCCTCGTCCTTCTTCGGCGCGGGGACCGGGTCGACCTTGGCCGCCGGCTGTTCCTTGGACTTCTTCTGGTCCTCACCCGGGGTCTTCGCGGTGAGGCCAGCGGGGCCCTCGGCTTCGTCCGGCTCCACGCACAGGTGGCTGAGGCCGTACCACTTGCCGCTGTTCGGGTTGAGGATCGCGTGCAGCCCCGTCCCGCTCGTGGCACCGTCGGGTGCGTAGGAGTAGAACTGCGGGTCGTTGTCGACCGGACCACCCTTCACCGTGATCGCAAGGATCGGCACCGTCGACGTCCAGTCGAAGACCTGTCCTGCATCGGTGTTGTAGATGTCGGTGATCGTGAAGACACCATGGTCGCCCTCGGTCACCGGGTCGATCTTGAATCCTTCGTCCTGCACACACTGGTTGGAGGCGGGGTCGCAACCTTCCATGGTCGGGTCGTCCTCGCACGTGGGCTCGTCACAGCCCTCCATGGTCGGGTCGTCCTCGCAGGTCGGCTCGGAGTCACCCGCACACACCGTGAGGTGGCTCAGCCCGTAGTACTTGCCGCTGTTCGGGTTGTCCGGAGCGTGCAGGCCTTCGCCCGACAGCGCGCCTTGCGGCTGGTAGTCGTAGAACTGCTGCGGAATCGCCTGGGGGCCACCCTTGACGCTGATCCAGAAGATCGGGACGTCGGAGGTCCAGTCGAAGGTCTCGCCGAGCTCCTCGCTCTCGTGCTTGACGATCGTGAAGGTTCCGCCGCCCGGCAACGCGTGGTCGCCGGCGCTGACCGGATCGATCTTGAAGGCATCAGCCTCGACGCAGTCCGGAGGCGAGCAGCCCTCCATCTCCGGGTCGGTCTCGCAGTTCGGCACCGGTTCGGAGCACACCAGGATGTAGTTCACCGAGTGCCACGTGTCCTGGCTGATCTGGAGCGGAGCGTGCAGCCCCTCGTCACCCATGGAACCGCCCGGGTAGAGGTACGGCTCGAAGCCCGGACCACCCTTGACCTGGATCTCGAACACGTTCACCGTCGAGGTCCAGTTGAAGATCTCGCCGATCGGGTTGGACTCCGCCAGGAGCGTCATCGAGAACGTGCCGCCACCGTCGAGGTCGAAGACCTGCTCGGTCTCGTTCTTGACGGGCGCGATCTTCGTGACGCTGACGCCTTCGGTGCTGCAGTCCGGTTCGGCCGGCGAACAGACCTCGTTCTCCGGGTCGACGACACAGGTGTCCTCGTAGGTGTAGTCGATCTTGACGGTCGCCTCACCCTCCGCGACACCGGTCGTCTTGTACGGCGCCGGCCCGTCGATGTGGACGTTGATCTCACTGTCCACCGTGTAGTCGAGGTCGTCGTCCCCGACGAAGCCTTCGAGCACGACGGGATCGGTGATCGTGACCTCGATCGAATCACCGGTGCCCAGCAGTGTGATCGGCTGGGTCTCGCCGGGCGCGAGGTTCCACGTCTCGCTGTCGGCTCCGGCCGCGTCGAGATTCTCGACGCCGACGCCGTTGACGACGATCGACGCATCGAAGTCCCCGTTCAGCGTCTTGTCCTGGGAGTCGCTCAGGTTCGTGACCGCACCCTCGAGCTCGCCGTCGACGGTCGCGACGACCTTGACCTTGGTCAGCGTCAGCAGACCGTCCTCGTCATTGAACTTGTCGACGAGGATGTGCTGGGTGTTCGGGAATGACTCGATCGCTACCGAGCCCTCTTCAGTGATGGTGATGTCTGCGGCATGCGCCGGAGCGGCAGCGATGAACGGAATACCCATCGCAGCGGTTCCGACCAGAAAAGCGACCCCAATTCGCCTTCGAGCCGTACCGATTGACCTCATAGGGAGGCTCTCCTGTACTCGAGGTTCGCCGCCCAGACGGGAGCATCGCGGGCGACCGGGACAAAGTCCCTACGCCTCCATGACGAAGTCCGGCGACGCGTATGACGCGTGATCTGTAAAAACATTGGTAAAGACTTCGCCGATCCGGCCGCGAAGTTCTCCATTCCCCGGCGGAACCCACGGGGCCGTGATTACCGTCGAATGATCCGAATCCCCGTCGAGGTGGCCATCGTGATCACGACACCGGAACCGTCCGCGGACGACACCGCTCTCCTGACTCGCGCGCGCACCGGCGACGGCTCTGCGATCGGTGAGCTGTACGCGATCCACCGGCCCGCTGCCCACCGGCTGGCCGTCCTGCTGGTCGGCTTCGACGAGGCGGACGACCTCCTGGCCGACGCCTTCGCCCGGGTCGTCGCGCGGTTCACCTCCGGCGCGGGACCGACCACCAACTTCCACGGCTACCTGTTCACCACGATGCGCAACCGGCACCGCGACTTGCAGCGACGCGGCGGACACGAGGAACCCGCATCGGACCACCCGTGGTTGCTCGAGGCAGCCGTGGCCCCGAGCGAGGACACGTCCGAGGACTTCGACACCGACCTCGCCGCCGCGGCGCTGGCCAGCCTGCCGCCCGCCTGGCAGCAGGTGATCCACCTCCTGGAGGTCGAGGAACGGACCGTTGCCGAGGCGGCCGCGCTGCTCGGCCTGCGCCCGGCAGCGCTGTCGTCGCTGGCGTATCGCGGACGCGAG
>NZ_JBMCZA010000128.1:1438-1616 GCF_048654705.1 Nocardioides sp. CPCC 206348 | reverse complement strand
GCCCCGGCCCGCACCAGCGAGTGCGACTGGGTCCGCCAGCGGATGAGCCGGTACGTCCGCGGCACCCTGTGCGGTTCCTCCGTCGCCCGTTCCGACAGTCATCTGCTCCTGTGTACGACGTGCGCCCCGCTGCTGGGCCACCTGCGCCAGGTCAACGGCAAGTTCCGCTTCCTGCGCC
>NZ_JBMCZA010000128.1:1022-1403 GCF_048654705.1 Nocardioides sp. CPCC 206348 | reverse complement strand
ACCAGCCAGCAAGACGGCGATCGCCCCGCCGCAGCTGTGCTGCGACGGGGCGATCATCCGGTCAGACCGTCTGGTTCACCTCAGACGGTCTCGCGGCGACGTGCGAGCACCAGGGCGGCACCTGCCAGCACCAGCCCGGAGCCGAGCGGCACCAGCCAGCCGGCGGGACCGCCGGTGTCCGGCAGCTCGACGATGCCACCGACCGTCGGCGGCTCCTCGACGATGCCCGCCACCGCGCCGCAGAGCGTCGCAGCGTCGAACGCGCTCAGGTCCACACCTTCCGGCAGCTCCTGGAGGATCGTCACCTCCGAGGCACCCTGTGCGTAGGTGTACGGGAAGGTTCCGAGGAAGCCGTTCAGGAGCGCTTCGGCCTGGTCGACA
>NZ_JBMCZA010000128.1:0-1012 GCF_048654705.1 Nocardioides sp. CPCC 206348 | reverse complement strand
TCCTCGACGATGCCCGCCACCGCGCCGCAGAGCGTCGCGGCGTCGAACGCGCTCAGGTCCACCCCTTCGGGCAGCTCCTGGAGGATCTTCACCTCCGAGGCACCCTGCGCGTACGTGTACGGGAAGGTTCCGAGGAAGCCGTTCAGGAGTGCTTCGGCCTGGTCGATGATCGCGAGGACACCCTTCGGGATCAACGAGAGCGCGACGCGAGGTGCGACGTCATCCACCTGTGCGGTCGGGTAGACACAGGCCACGTAGATCGGGCACGCCTCTCCGCTGTCGGTGACCTCGTAGACGATCACGAGCGTGTCCTGCTCGTCGAACGCGTTGCCCTCGGTGGCAGTGATCGTGATCTTGGTCGGGTTCACCTCGGGCTCGGCCACCACCGTGTACTCGTCGGTGCTCTCCGGCACCGTCGTGTAGTAGGCGTTGTCCGGGCCACACTCATCGGTGACGTCCGGCTCCTCGGGGGCGACGACGACGCAGAGGTCGCCGGAGTCCTCGACGGTGTAGATGACCGGTGCGTCGGGGGTGAAGACGAAGCCCTCGTTGGCCGTGATCGTGATCGTGGTCGGCTTCTCCGCCGGCTCGGCCACCACCGTGTACTCCTCGGTGCTCTCCGGCACCGTCGTGAAGTACGCGTTGTCCGGACCACAGTCATCGGTCACTGCCGGCTCGTCCGGAGCCGTCGCAGGACACGGGGTGTTGGAGTCCTCGACCGTGTAGATGACCGGTGCGTCGGGCTCGAACACGAAACCGTCGTTGGCCGTGATCGTGATCGTGGTCGGCTTCTCCGCCGGCTCGGCCACCACCGTGTACTCCTCGGTGCTCTCCGGCACGTTGGTGTAGTACGCGTTGTTCGGACCACAGTCATCGATGACGTCCGGCTCGGCAGGTGCGGCACCGATGCACGGCTCGTCCGAGTCGACCGCCGTGTAGACGACCGGCTCGTCGGGGGTGAACACGAAGCCAGGGTTGGCCGTGATCGTGATCGTCGTCGGCTTCTCCGCCG
>NZ_JBMCZA010000127.1:10504-10899 GCF_048654705.1 Nocardioides sp. CPCC 206348 | reverse complement strand
GACCTCGTCACCGTTGTCGACTGCATCCTGGCGCCGATCACCACGAAGCCCTGATCGCGCTTCTCGGGGTCGGGTCAGGGACGTTCCCGATGCGCGCGGTCCTGCGCGCCCCCTAGCGTCGACGCGTCAGCCGGGTCCGCCGGCTCCGTGTTGAGGGGAACCCATGAAGGCGCTGGTCCAGGATGTCTACGGCACGTCCGACGTACTCCGGCTCGAGGACGTGGATCGTCCCGAGCCGGCGGCGGACGAGGTGCTGGTGCGGGTGGCAGCCGCTTCGGTGAACGCGGCCGACTGGCACATCATGCGCGGTGAGCCGAAGGTCGCCCGGTTCATGGATCGCAGCATCTTCGGTCGCAAGGCTCCGCGGGAACGCATCCGTGGCCGCGACTTCGCCG
>NZ_JBMCZA010000127.1:0-10441 GCF_048654705.1 Nocardioides sp. CPCC 206348 | reverse complement strand
GGAAGCCCGCGACGGTGTCCTTCGAGGACGCCGCCGCGCTGCCGCTGGCGGCGACCACCGCCGACCTCCTGCTCACGGCGGGACAGGTCGCGTCCGGGCACCGCGTGCTGGTGATCGGCGCGTCGGGTGGGGTCGGCACGTTCGCCGTCCAGCTGGCCGGTGCGCGGGGTGCCACCGTCGACGGCGTCTGCAGCGCCCGCAACCGGGACCTCGTGCTGTCGCTCGGCGCGGCGACGGTCATCGACTACCGGAGTGAGGACTTCGCTCGCATCGGCGAGAAGTACGACGTCGTGGTCGACCTGGTGGGGAACCGGCGGTTGCGCGACCTGCGCCGCGTCGTCGCCCCCGGCGGCATCCTCGTGCTGTCCGGCGGCGGCAACCCGGGGGAGGGCACGGTCCTCGGTCCGGTCGGCCTGATGGCCAGGGGCGGCCTCTTCGGACGGCTCCTCGGCCTGCGCGTCAAGATCCCGATGGCCAAGCCGGACGGGGAACGCCTCGCCGACCTCGTCGCCATGGTGGAGCGCAAGGAAGTCCGCGTGGTGATCGACCGGTCCTACCCGCTCGTCGACGCCGCGGCGGCGATCCGCCATCTGGAGGTCGAGCACGCGCGCGGCAAGATCGTCGTGACCATCTGACTTGTGCGGCCTCGGTAAGAACGAGGCATGCAGGCCACCGACTACGACGACTTCGCGCACGCCTATTCGGCGGAGAACGAGTCCAACATCTTCAACGCGTTCTACGAGCGGCCGGCGATGCTCGGGCTCGCCGGCGATGTCTCAGGTCGCCGGATCCTCGACGCGGGGTGTGGTTCCGGGCCGTTGACGGCAGCCCTGCGGGACCGGGGCGCGGACGTCACCGGGTTCGACGCGAGCGCCGCCATGGTGGATCTTGCGCGCGAGAGGCTGGGTGAGGACGCCGACCTGCACGTCGCGGACCTGGGCGCGCCGTTGCCGTTCGCCGACGCCGCGTTCGACGACGTCGTCGCGTCCCTCGTCCTGCACTACCTGGAGGACTGGTCCGGCCCGCTCTCGGAACTGCGCCGGGTGCTGAAGCCGGGCGGTCGCCTCATGGTCTCGGTGAACCACCCTGCCGCCTACGCGATCGTGTATCCGGAGGCCGACTACTTCGCGGTGACCAGGTACTCCGAGGACTACACGTTCGACGGGCAGGTGACGTGGCTGACCTTCTGGCACCGGCCACTGCACGCCATGACGAACGCCTTTGCTGAAGCGGGTTTCCGGATCGTGACCGTCAGCGAGCCGCCTCCTGCGCCGGACACTCCTGCGGAACTGCTTCCTCCCGGCCTGGAGGAGGGCCAGTCGTTCATGTGCTTCCTCTTCTTCGTCCTCGAGGCCGTCTGAGGCGGCACTAGGCTGGGGCGGTGAGCGAGGCGCTGGACGAAGGGCCGTTCTTCCACGGGACGAAGGCCGATCTCCGGGAGGGTGACCTGCTCACCGCGGGGTTCCGGTCGAACTACCGGCCCGAGGTGGTGATGAACCACATCTACTTCACCGCGCTCGTGGACGGCGCCGGCCTCGCGGCAGAGCTCGCGCCGGGCGAGGCTCCGCCCCGGGTCTACGTCGTCGAGCCGACCGGAGCCTTCGAGAACGACCCGAACGTGACGGACAAGAAGTTCCCCGGCAACCCCACCCGCTCCTACCGGAGTACGGAGCCGCTCAGGGTCGTCGGGGAAGTGGACGACTGGACGCGCCTGACTCCCGAGGCCCTCCAGACCTGGCGCGATCGCCTGGCGGCGATCCGTGACGACGAACGCGGCGAGATCATCAACTGACGTCGAGTCAGCGCCGCGGGTGCTTGAGGCTGTTCGTCACGAGCTCGAGCGGCACGACCTGGACGTCGCCCCCGGGGATGCAACACGAGAGGTCCGTCCGGCACTCGTCGGCAGGTGGTGACGCGTCGAGCGCGCGTCGTACGTCGTCCAACTGCTCTGCGAACAGGCGCAGCTCGTCGATGCGCTGACTGATCTCGGTCTGCTTCTCGTCCAGGAGCCTGCCCACGCGTTCGTGGGCGGCGGCGCAGTTCACGCCACCCCACGCGGGAAGCAGCTCGGCGATCTGCTGGCAGCTGAAGCCCATGCCGCGGGCTCGATGGACGAACAGCAGCCGGGTGGCCGAGTCGTCGTCGTAGTCGCGGTAGCCGGACCCGGTCCGGCCGGGGACTCCCACGAGCCCGACCCGCTCGTAGTAGCGAACCGTCGAGGTGGGCACCCCGACCCGTTCTGCGAGTTCTGAGATCCGCATCCCTCACGGTAAACCCTGCACTCGGGTGTCGGGTCAAGGCTTGACCTTGCATTCGAGTTCAAGGCCTACGGTCCCGAAACGGACCGAAATCGCGGTCCCCGACCCGAGGAGAATGCCATGTCCACCTTCACCCGCGAGAACACCGGGATCGCTGTCGACATCGAGGGCCTGGGGCGCCAGCACCGTGCCGAGGCCGGCGGCATGGTCGTCGCCCTCGAGCGCTGGAACTCCGGCCTCGACACCGCCGAGATGTTCGCCGACCTGCCCGACGGTGCGTGCCAGGAGCCGCACTTCGGCTACGTCCTGGCCGGACGCGCGACCGTGCGTTACACCGACGGTGAGTCCGAGACGCTCTCGTCGGGGCAGGCCTACTACCTGCGCCCCGGCCACAACGTCCACATCGACGACGACGCCGAGTTCGTCGAGTTCACCAGGGTCGACGCCGCGCCGGGCATCAATACGATCGACCTCTAGGGGCGGCATCGCCGAGGCCGAGGCCGAGGACCTGGTTCCGCGCTCTACGCCGCGCAGCAGAGTTCATGTCCCAGTCTCTGGGCATTCTCTAGGTAGGTCCGGCGGAGGGCTGCGCGAGCCCGGAAGGCCAGTTGGGCGACCGCGTTCGGGTTGGAGCCAAGGAGGGTTGCGACCTCGTCGAGCGAACGCCCCTCGACCGTGGTCATCCAGAGGACCTCCCGCCAGCGGGCCGGAAGCGCACGCAACGCCTCCGTTGCCAGGTCGTGCGCGGGCGAATCGTGCTGCGCGCCGCCACGCGGAGTGTGGTCGAACGCCGTGAGGTCGTCGACGGGCAAGGAACGGCGTTCCTTGCTGCTGGCGTTGACGTTGAGGTTCCGGATCGCAGTGAAGAGGTAGGCGCGGAATGCCCGGTCAGGGCCCGATCCCCTGATGAGCAGGTGGAGGGTCCGCGTGAAGACCTCCGCGACCAGGTCCTCGGCGCTCGACGGCCCGGAGGTCGCGATCGCCACCCGGAGGGCGGCGTTGCGGTGCCTGTCGTACAGGTCGGCGTAGGCCCGGATGTCACCGTTGCGGACCTGGCCGAGAAGGTCGGCATCGGTGGTGGTGTGATCCCGAGAATCAAGCGGCGTGGGAAGGAATCGGATCACTGTGGTGCTCTGTTTCGTTGTCGGATCAGGTGCCTGACCAGCGTGACCGGGACGGACCCGCGGGCACATGCGCCGAATTACCTGTTTGTCGTCGGCCACACGTGACGGGGGTCACGTCGGCTTGTGCGTAAGCGAGCGCCGTTCCACGTGTCTTTCCAGCGTGGGAACTGAAATCAAGAGGGCGTCCGTCGCCGTTCGGACCGTCATCGGAGTCCTCGCGCTGATCGTGCTGGCGATCGGGTTGGTCGTCACGAGCGGTCGCTCCGAGAACGCCACGGCGGCCGAGGTGCCCGCGACGATCGAGGTGTCCACGACGGCAACCAGCGTGGCCCAATGGGACCGTGTGGACTTCATCTGCCGTTGGCAGGTGCCGGACCATTCGCGGCCTGGGGACACCTTCACGCTCACGCTGCCCGACGCACTTCGCTGGATGGGCCCGACGACCTTTGCACTTCTCGCGCCGGACGGGGTCACGCCGGTCGCGAATGCGGTCGTCGCAGGCGGGCCGCCATGGGTGGTCACGTTCACCCTGACGGACTACGTTTCGACCCACCCGCTCAACGTCAACGGCACCTGTCGGTTCAGCACGCAGTACGTGAAGACCGTCAACGAGGGCGAAGCGGTCGATCTCGAGTTCGACGTCAGCGGCGGTGTCTCCACTGTCCCGCTGACCGGTTCCAACCCTTGCCAGACCGGTTGCGAGCCCCCGCCCGCCGTGGCCACGAAGTGGATCTGGTGGTCCGATCCGGCTGACCAGCGTCGGTCGCATTCGGTGCTGCTGTCCCCGCAGACGCCGATCGATGGCACGACGGTCACGATCACCGACACGCCCCGTCCGGGTCTGTCCATCGACTGCGCCACCGTCGTGGTGACGGTGGGGGACAGCCGAGCAAACGACGGGACGGTCATCGCCGACCTCACCGCGACCTACCCGGACCCGGGGCACATCGTGTGCACGCCGACGTCGTTGACGGCGACCTGGGAGCTCCCGGCCGGGTGGTACATGAACGTCGCGCTCGACAGCGACGTCACCGACCCGGATCTCGCCGAGTACCACAACGACGGAACGGTCGCTCTCAGCGGACAGGATCCCGCCACCGTGACCTCGGAGCTCGAACGAACCGAGGCGGGCGGCGACGGGGAGGGAGACCCGGTCGATGAGACGACAACACCGACGGACACGTCGACCGGTCCGACGGACACGTCCTCCGGTCCGACGGAGGTGGCGACGAGTTCGGTCGAGGCGTCCACGGTTGACGAGTCGCCGGCGTCCTCCTCGCACGACTCTGCGGTGGTGCCGATCGGAGCGGACGGGGACCTGCCTGAAACGGGTTCGAACCTGACCCCTTGGCCCGTGCTCGCCGGGGCCCTCCTCCTCATCGCCGGTGCGCTATTGGTCGGCCGGACTCGATCGTGACCGACGGTCACGGCAGGCCGGACACCTCGCGGATCAACACCTTCGATGCCGTGGAGGACTCCAGCGCCGCACTCTGCGCGCTGCTGCTGCTCCCGCTGATATCGGTCGGTGGCATCGCGCTCGGCAGCGCCGCGCTGGTCGCCGTGCTGGTCATCGGTCTGGCAATCTGACCCTCGGCCAGACGCGAAGGCCCCTAGGGTGTCGATTGTGGGTGCATCGTTGGGTGGCCATGACGGGATGGTTGGGCGTTCCGTCGAGGTCGCGGATGTTCGCCGACTGCTGACGCCCGGCAGGGTCGTCATGCTCACCGGGATCGGGGGCGCTGGGAAGACCAGGATCGCGCGTCGGGTGATCGCCGAGGCGACGGATGACGAGCGGGCGAGAGTCTGGGTGGTCGAGCTCGCGAACGCCGCTGAGCCTGAGCTCCTGGGCGAGGTCGTCGCTGGAGCGCTCGACCTCCAGATCCCTGCGGGTGCGTGGGACGGGTCGGTCCTGACTGGCTTCCTCGTCGATCGCCCCGGATTGCTGGTTCTCGACAACTGTGAACACCTGGTCGCGGCGGTCGCCGAGTTGGTCACCGATCTGCTGGCGGCGTGCCCCGACCTCATGGTGCTGGCCACCAGCCGACAACCTCTGGGGATCACCCGGGAGATCGTCTACCAGGTTCCACCGCTGTCGGTGCCGGACGTCGGCTCCGCTGTCGATCTCGAGGGTTCGGTCCGTTTCGATGCGATCGCGTTGTACGTGCAGCGTGCTACTGAGGCGATGGCGTCCTTTCGTCTGAACGCCGAGAACGTCGCCGCCGTTGGTGCGTTGGTTGCCCGCCTCGACGGTCTCCCGTTGGCCATCGAGCTCGCAGCGGCGCGAGTCCGGGTCCTGTCGGCGGACACGCTGCTCGCCCGCATCGCGGATCACTTCGCTGTGCTCGAGACGGACCTGCGCGATGTTCCCGCCAGGCAGCGGTCGCTCGCTGCGTCGGTCGGCTGGAGCTACGACCTCTGCGCACCCGAAGAACGCGAACTGTGGAGTCGGTTGTCGGTCTTCACCGGTGGCTTCGAGATGAGCGCCGCAGAGGAGGTGTGCTCCGGCTCCGGCATCGATGCCGCTGACGTGCTGGACCTGCTCTCGGCGCTGGTGGACATGTCGATCGTGGGACGGGTGGGAGAGACGGGCTCCCGGTTCCTCCTGCTGGAGCCCGTTCGTCAGTTCGGTGCCGAACGGCTGGCTGAATTGGAGGGCGCCGCCCACTGGCGTGACCGTCACCTGGCCTGGTACGCGGACCTGGTGGAACGGCTCGACCGCGAGTGGGTCGGACCGGACCAGCTGGTCTGGATGGACCGACTGCGTACGGAGCATCCGAACCTGCGCGCTGCTCTGGAGCACGCACTGGAGAGCGAGACGTCGGCCGGCGTGGCGCTTCGGATGTGTCGCGGCCTGGAGCCGTTGTGGATCTGCGGAGGTCTGCTGGGTGAAGCCCGTCGATGGATTGAGCGCGCGATCGTACGGACGGACGGGGCACGCCAGGACAAGCTCGAAGCACTCCGGCTCTGTGCTTGGTTCGGTGCGCTGCAACTCGACCTGACCTACGCGCGCGATCGGGTGCGGGATGCGGAGGAGCAGGTCGATGATGCCGATGACATGTCGCGAGCCAGTTACCTGTTTGCCGCGGGTGTGGTCGCGACGTGGGAACAGGACTTCGACTCCGGTGTCGACCTGTTGGTCCAGAGTGCTGAGGCCTATGCCAGCGCCGACCATCTCCCGGGCGTGCTGGAGGCGCGCCTGAACACGGCCATCGCCCATGTGTTCGCGGGCAACTACGAGCAGGCCGGGGTCGTGTGCAGGTCCTGTCTGGAGGTCACCGATTCTCTTGGCGAGACCTACATCGGTGCCTACGCCAGATGGGCCCTCGGCCTGGCGGCGCTCATGTCGGGAGACGTGGTCGAGGCGACGGACCTGGAACAGGAGGCGCTGGCAAGGTCATCGTCGCTGGGTGACCAGTTGGCGACGGCGTTGGCACTGGAGGCGCTGGCCTGGCTCGCGGCAATCTCCTTCGACTTCGATCGGGCTGTCCCGTTGCTGGGTGGGGCCGACCTGTTCTGGAGGATGATGAGCATGCCGGTGGAGTTGACGCCTGGCATCAGTGAGTTCCGATCACTGGGTGAGGCTCAGGTGCGGGCGCAGACTGGTCACGAGTTCTTCGATGACGCCTTCGCCCGCGGACTCGCGATGGCGCCGTACGACGTCATCGCGGTCGGCTTGAGTGCGGACCCCGTGCTGCCTCGGAAGCCAGCTCCCCAGCGACGAGCGGGGCCCTTGAGTCGGCGGGAGACCGAGGTCGCTGCACTGATCGCTGAAGGGCTCACGAACCGCGACATCGCGGAGCGCTTGTTCCTCTCGGAGCGAACTGCGCAGGGTCACGTCCAGAGCATCCTGCGCAAGCTCGGGTTCGGTTCGCGGTCCCAGATCGCGGTCTGGTTCGTGGGTCAGCAGCCGCTCGGAGCCTGACCGCTACCGTCCGCCTGGGTCGACCGATCCGAATGGCCGGGGACTGGCGAGCCGCGCAACGCGGAACTTGAGACGCTCCTCGAATTCCCAATCGTCTTGAACGCGCTGCTCCCAATCGGCTGCGGCGAGGGCACGTACGCCGACGTACGGACCGGCATAGCTGGTGAAGCCCGTGGCGGGGTCGGTGCAGATCACGATCCACGCGGCGTCGATCGCTGCCAGGTCGTCCTCGACGACCACGTCGTGGATTCGGTCGGCCCCTGCAGCCGACAGGTCTCCTTCTTCTGGCACGGTCTGCCTCTCGTGTTCGACGCGGACGGGCAGCGCGTCGGCAGTCGGTGTGCGCTATCGGCTCAACGGCTCCGGTCCGGGCGGTGCTGAGCCGGCGACGGACCCGACCGCGTTCGGGGCTGCCAGCCGGGCGATGTCGAAGACGAAGTGGTCGGGTTCGTCCAGCTTCTCCTGTTCACGGCGGTCCCGGTCGGCCGCCAGCAGGGCGCTCAGGCCGTCCGGGAACGGCCCCGAGTGGGTCACGAACTGGTTGTGCATGTCGATGCACAGCACGATCCACGGTCCGCTCAAGGAGGCGACGTCGTCGTCGACGATCATCTGCTCCATTCGCGCCATCCACCCTTCGGGGACGTTTGGGATGTCGGTCATGGCTCACTCGCTCTCGTTGGCTTCTGATGCCGGCAGCGCCCGTTCCCGCCGAGCCGGACCGTGGTCCGATGCCTTCGCGGAGGAGACATCGCGCACAGCGAATCGATGACGCGCTGGCCGCCACCATTTTTCAGTTTCCGCAGGAGATGCTCGCGTGTGGCGCACGTCACCATCTTGTTTTCCTCGAGTGCGTAAGGGTTGCCCCTCCTGCACGGTCTCCCCCCCGAGTGCATTGCGTGGCGATGCCGGTCTTTTCCGAGATGGGGAGTTGTTTCGATGTCCAAGCACGCTGCGCGGAGTGCCCGCACCAACGTGGCCAAAGTCCTGCGACGCCATGCGGTCGTCGTCGGAGTCGCTGCGGCGATCCTGCTGCTGCTGACCGCAGTGATCCGCGTGGCCCCGAAGGCAATGGCACCGATCAACGATGAACTTGCCCTGTCCGCGGCCGGGGTCACGGAGCCCGGCACGCCCATCTTCACCGAGACGTTCTCCCAGCAGAACGCGTCGGCGACCGGGATCAACATCCTGAACTACACCGGCGCCAACGCAATGACCTACGACGCCGACCGGCAGTACACGCCGGCCGGTGCCCAGTGCAACGGCTGGGTGATGAACTCCCTGACCCCGCAGCCGACCGCCGCCCAGGACGCAGGTTGTGCGAACAACCAGCCCGATGGCTGGAACCAGCTCCGGCAGATGGCCACCTACCTCGGCCTCGCGCAGGGACAGACGGCCGCACAGGCCGCCACCAACCAGGTGCTCACCGAGTACACCAATGCCGCGACGGGTGTGATCGCGGCGGGTTACGAGCTCAAGACCAAGTCCGGCATCCCGGCCACCGCCGGTCACTACTACGCCGTGTCGGCGTACTTCGCCGAGGTCAACTGCTTCTCCAACCACGCCAGCATGACGTTCTCGCTGGTCATCAACGGCACTCCGACGGTGCTGAGCAGCGGTCTGGATCCGTGCACCGCCCCGGGTGGGACGATCTATGAACCGGGGACCGCCTATCCGAACGGCACCCGGGTGGTGAAGCTGCAGTCGGCGGCCATTCAGGTGCCGACGACGGGTACCCCGACCCTGGGCCTGCATCTGTACAACGCGCGGGCCAACGGCAACGGCAACGACGTGTCCTTCGACCTTCCGCAGATCGTGGACGTCACACCCAGCCTCGACAAGTCCTTCAGCCCTCCGTTGATCGCGCCGGGCGGGGTCTCGACCCTCACCTTCACCGTGACCAACACCAGCGAGCTGATGGCTAAGGCCGACTGGTCCTTCACCGACAACCTGCCGGCAGGCCTCAAGGTCGCGGCAACCCCGAACGTCGGCGGCACGTGCACCTCGACGACGGGCGCCCCGCTGGTGCGGACCGCGAACGCAGGGGCGACCTCGATCGCGGTCACCGGTGGTGACCTGGCGCTGAACCAGGCTTCCTGCACGGTCACGGTGAATGTCACCTCTGACCTCGAAGGCACCTACGTCAACGGCCCTGCGAACGTCACGACCAACCTGTTGCCGCCCGAGAACACCCCGCTGGAGGTGCGCGCGCCGCGGATCAAGATGGTCAAGGCACTCGGCGGCTCCCGGATCAGGGATGCCGACCAGTTCACGGTCCAGATCCACAGCGGTTCCGCTGGTGGACCAGTCGTGAACAACACGACGGCGTCCACGACACAGGGCACCGGGGCGACGGTCGCCGCAGGTACCGGCACGACGGGCACCTACGTCGCAGACGTCGACACGACGTACTTCCTCACCGAGACCGCATCGGCGGGCACGAACCTCGGGGCTTATGACAAGTCGATCACCTGCGTGGACTCGACCGGGCGGCAGACGGGGCTGCCGACGGGCGTCGGCTTCGCCGGTTCCGTCAGCATCAAGCCGGTCGCCGGTGCGGACATCACCTGCACCCTGACCAACACCGCGAACCCGCGGCCGTCGATCAAGCTCCTCAAGCGTGTGGCATCTGTCGACGATGTCGACGGCAACGGCTTGACCGATGTCGGTGACGAGATCAACTTCGTCTTCGATGTGGAGAACACGGGCAACGTGACGCTGACCCAGGTGGCGATCGATGACCCGCTGCTGGCGGGCCTGGACATCACCATCACGTGTGAGCCGTCGACACTTGCTCCGGGCGAGAAGGTCACCTGTGAGGCCGACGCGCCGTACGTGATCACCCAGGCTGACGTGGACGCCGGGACCGTGGAGAACGTCGCGACCGCGACGGGTACTCCGCCGTCGGGTCCGGTCGTGGAGTCGCCGGAGAGCCCCACGGTGACGCCCACCGAGGGCGCTGCGGGCATCGACCTGGTGAAGACGGCCGATCGTGATGACCTCGTGGTCGGCGACACCATGACGTACACCTTCGTCGCGACCAACACCGGAACGGTGACGCTGTCTGATGTACAGATCGAGGAGACCGCGTTCACGGGTTCTGGCACGGTTTCGGCCCTGGTCTGTGATCCGGCTGCGCC
>NZ_JBMCZA010000126.1:2841-3138 GCF_048654705.1 Nocardioides sp. CPCC 206348 | reverse complement strand
AAGTGGGCGGCGCAGGCGCCGCGAAGAGCTTGTCATCTCGATATGTCCCCATGTCCTTGTCGGCGCGGGAGCCCCGCGACCGTCTACTACTCACAACAGGACGGCCCGATACCGAAAAGGGAGCGCCCGGACCCGTCCGCGCAGCGTTGCGTGGACACGGTCGAACACTCCCTCTTGCTGACCACAACCCCACTCGTGGCTCAGCTCCCACCGACGACGGTAGGCGCGTCACTAGCGCCAGAGACGTGAAATTCGGCGGATTTTGCCCAAAACCATCGGAAACGATAGTCCCGCGGG
>NZ_JBMCZA010000126.1:1249-2802 GCF_048654705.1 Nocardioides sp. CPCC 206348 | reverse complement strand
AAAACCCGATCACCCCGCCGCAGCAGGGCTGCGACGGGGCGATCATCCGGTCAGACCGGTTGCCTCAGGTCAGGCGGTCTCGCGACGACGTGCGAGCACCAGGGCTGCACCCGCCAGGACCAGCCCGGCGCCGAGCGGCACCAGGAAGCCCGACGGGCCACCGGTGTTCGGGAGCTCGGCGGCTTCGACGATGCCACCGACCTCACCGGGAACCTCGGTCCCCGGCTGCTCCTCGACCTCACCAGCGACGCCACACAGGACGCCTTCGATGTCCTCGGCCACCTCGCCCTCCGAGGCGAAGCGGATCGCCGTCCACGTGGCACCGGCGTCGCTGTACTCGTACGGGAAGAGACCCGCGAAGCCGTGGGCGACCAGGTCGGCCAGGTCGAGGATCACGACCGTGCCGAGCACGTCGGAAGCCCGTGCGACGTCCGGGTAGGTGCACAGCACGACGCGGGTGTCGTCGACCACCGGGCAGGCCTCGGTGTTCTCCTCGACCAGCACCGGGTAGGTGTGCATCGTCGCGTCACCCGGGAAGTGGAAGCCCTCGTGGGCCTCCAGCGTGATGCTGCCGTCCTGGTTGTAGGTGATGACGTAGTCACCGAGCGGCACCTCGCCGTACGACGCGTTCCCGGTGTCACACGGGTCGTTGACCGGCACCTCGGGCACGTCGATCTCCGACGGCTCTTCCTCGGTCGGGCAGTTGACCAGCTCTTCGTCACCGGGCTGCTCGTTGCCGATCGCCCAGCGGATGGCAACCGAGTCCTGCGCGTCGGCGAACGGTCCCGGGAACTGGCCCTCGACCCAACCCTGGTTGAGCGCGGAGGCCTTGCTCACCACGATGATGTGGTCCGGAACGCCGGGGGGCGGGCCGACGTACTTGCAGACGACGACCTTGTCCTCGTCCTCGCCCTCGGCGCAGACCACGCCGTTGTCGACCAGGGCGGGGTACGTGTGGGTCGGGCCGTCGGCGAACGTCGAGCCCTCGTGGGCGGTCAGCGTGATGCTGCCGTCGTCGTTGAGCGCCACGTCGTAGTCGCCGGCCGGAACCTCGCCGTAGGCGACGTTGTCGGGTCCGCACGGGTCACTTGAGGGAACCGTGGGTGCGTCGATGAGGACGGGCTCACAGGGAACGTTCTCGTCGGTCGGTGCCGGGTAGACGTTCTCGTCCGTGCCGCCCGGGAACTCGTAGCCGGGGTCGGCCTTCAGCGTGATCGAGCCGTCCAGGTTGCGCACGATCGTGTAGTTGCCGGTCGGCACCGCGCCGTACGCGGCGTTGTCAGGACCACAGGGGTCGTTGACCGGGATCTCGGGGAGGGCTTCCTCCGCGAGCGGGCAGCTGCCCAGCTCCTCGTCGCCCGGCTGCTCGTTGCCGACCGCCCAGCGAATGGCAACCGAGTCGTGCGCGTCGGCGAACGGGCCCGGGAACTGCCCCTCGGTCCATCCGGCAGCGAGCGCGGCGTTCTTGCTGACCACGATGACGTGGTGCGGAACGCCCGGAGGGGTGCCGACGTACTTGCAGACGACGACCTTCTTGTTGTCCGGCTCGTCGT
>NZ_JBMCZA010000126.1:268-1071 GCF_048654705.1 Nocardioides sp. CPCC 206348 | reverse complement strand
GGCGAGACCATCGCCGTGATGGCCAGGAGCGCGGTCGGTACGACCAGCGCGAACCGGCCTCCACGCATGAGCGGGCGCCGCAAAGGGCGCGAAGAATCAAGCATCGTGTGTCCCCACGTTTTCGGGCGCGTTGGTTCGCGACCTCGTCGTACAACAACCAGGAATCGGTTCGGAAGAACGCGACGCGGAGTGGCTGGCCCACGCGTCCCTGCGCGGCCGTCCGAGAACTCCACCCTCTGGTTGCGCCCCCCGCAACCAGTCCCGGACACAACGTAGGTGAGCCTGACCGGGACCATGTCCTGAATTTGTAGGGATTGCGCAGATTTAACTGTGCGTGCGAGTGATTTGTGTCTCAGCGCCCCAGGTCGGCCAGCGCCTTGCGGGCTGCGAGGTGTCCGCACATGCCGTGGGCGCCCGCGCCGGGCGGGGTGGCGGCGGAGCAGAGATAGACCCCCTCCACCCCGGTGGAGTACGGCGACAGGCCGGCCCGCGGCCGGAAGACGAGCTGTCGCGCGTCGTTGGCGCCCGTGGTGATGTCGCCGCCGACGTAGTTGGCGTTGTGCTGCGCCATGCCCGCTGCCGAGCGGACGTGGGTGGCCAGGATCCGGTCACGGAAGCCCGGGGCGTGCTCCTCGATGCGGGCGATGATCGCCTCGGTCACCACGTCGTCGGGTCCGTCGTAGCCCGCGGGGACGTGGGCGTAGGAGTAGAGGGGGTGGGTGTCGCCGACGGAACGGGACGGATCGGCGAGCCACTGCTGGCCGACCAGGACGAAGGGACGTTCGGGCAGCACGCCCCGGGCG
>NZ_JBMCZA010000126.1:0-175 GCF_048654705.1 Nocardioides sp. CPCC 206348 | reverse complement strand
CGGGCCGGCTCGTAGGACCACGGAACGCCTTCCGCGACGGCGAAGTCGACCTTGAAGGCGCCGGGACCGTGGCGGAACCGGCGGAAGCCGCGGCGCACCCGTCCGGACACCCGGTCTCCGAGGATCTGCAGCGCGGCGCCCGGGGTGGTGTCGAGCAGCACGAGGTCCGCGTCGG
>NZ_JBMCZA010000125.1:0-687 GCF_048654705.1 Nocardioides sp. CPCC 206348 | reverse complement strand
ATCCGGTCCACCGGCTCCGCGGTCGTCGATCCGGAGGAATGAGACCCCGGGACGTCTGGCCGGGTCGCCAGCGGAAACAACGAACAGCGGGCTCGGGGTCGATGACCCCGCGCCCGCTGTTCGCCTGTGGGGGTCAGTTGCCCGCGTAGGCCCCGTGGTCGTACGACGGCAGGTAGCTGTCGTTGCCGTCGAACCGCACGTCGAACCCGTTGTTGAGGATCAGCTCCGGTCCCTTGAACGGTGCGTCACACCGGGCGTAGCCGTCGTTGTCGGTGACGACCTCGCAGGTGTGCACCACGCCGGGGTAGACCGCCGAGGGCAGTGAGAAGACGACCAGCTGACCGGCGAGGGGCGCCCTGCCGAGCCCGGTCAGGGTCGCCTCCACCCGGGAGTAGTTGTCCATCACCTGCGTCAGCACGGGTTCCGCGACGAGCCTGCTCGCGGCCCGCGCCACCACCTGCGTGTACGAAGGCGACGTGCTCGCCGCACGGCTCCCGTCACCCGAGTAGGTGGCGGTCACCTGGTGGTTCCCGGCAGCCAGGCCCTCGACCTCCAGCGTGGCCCGGAAGCGGTCGTCGACCGGCTCCAGCTCGGCCGTGCCGAGCACGTCGTCACCGGACCGGAAGGTCACGGTGCCGCTTGGTGCGCCCGGCGTGGGCGCCCCGTCGGTGACGAACGCGGTGAAGG
>NZ_JBMCZA010000124.1:1305-2380 GCF_048654705.1 Nocardioides sp. CPCC 206348 | reverse complement strand
GTCCCCGAGCCGGTCACCCGACGCCGCGAGACGCGCCTGCAACTGGTTGATCTCACTGATCGCGGCAGCACCGCCGGACTCGATCGCTTCCGCCGTGGCCAGCGCCGCCTCAGGGCCAGCCGAGAGGAGCTGCTGGATCGACGCCTCAGACAGACCCGACTTCGCCAGCCGCTCCGTGAGGAACTCGAACCGCTCCGCGCCGATCACCTTGTTCTCCAACTCGTTCAGCAGCGACCGGATAGAGACCGTCCCGTCGTCCTGCTTCCCGAGCTGCGTGAGCTCGCCCGTCGCGACAACCGCGTCACGGATCGACTTCGCGTAGTCGGCGTACTCCTCCCGCAGATCCTTCAGCCGGTCCCGCTGGACCTCGAGCTTGTCGTTGATCCGGTCCTGCGCGTTGCCGTTGAGCCGCAGCGCCTTGTACTCGTCGGCCAGCCGCTTCAGGAGCGCGCTCTCGCGCTTCCCCTGGTTCTTCCCGGTGATCGTCTTCTGGATCTGCTTCGTGATCCGCTCCAGCGCGTTGTCGACACCGGTGCGGCCGTCGTCGACGCCGCCGAGGACCGCGGCCATGAGCAACTGTCCAGCGGTCCGCGCGGCCGGGCGGCTCCGCTCGAGCCCACGCACGAGACCGAGCCCGAGCATGTCGCCGGTCCGCATCGTCTCCCGCGACGGGGACTGGATCGCGCCGGCAGCGTTGGCCGCCGACACCGCGCCACGCACCATCGACGCCGCGCGCTGCGAGATCGGGTTGATCCACTGCCCGAGGCCGGTGTACATGCCCGACCCGAGGCTGGATCCGGTGTTCGTGCCACCGGCACGGGCCAGGGCGATGAGCTGCGACAGGTCGCCCGACAACCCCTGACCGAACGCACCATGACGAATCTTCGGCTTCACGTTGCCTGCGGCAGAGAGCAGCGAGTTCAGGTCGTTCGTGCTGGCCCGGGCGTCCTGCTTCGCCTTGCCGAGATCAGCACTGAAGAAACGAGTCCACGCGTCGCCAGGCTTCACGTCGCCGGCCTTGACGATCTCCTTCGCCAGGGACTGGATCTCCCGCTTGCTGGCATCGACGCCGGTC
>NZ_JBMCZA010000124.1:0-1251 GCF_048654705.1 Nocardioides sp. CPCC 206348 | reverse complement strand
CGAGATCGGCCACCTCGCGCTTCGTCGCGTCGGTTCCGAGCGCCTGAACCTGCGTGACTACCTGCTGAGGGATCTCTCTCAGCAGGGCGATGTGCTCGCGAGTCTTGCCGGTCGACTTGTCGAGCTCACTGACCTCGGCCTTCAGCGCCTTCAGGTTCTCCTTGCGGGTCAGGAGTTCGTTGCTGAGAGCCTCGTTCTGCTTGTCCGTCAGCGCGCTCCAGTCGGTGGCCTCAAGCAGCTTGAGGTCCCGCTCCTCCTGCCGGATTGCCGAGTTCAGCTCGCCGCGTGCCTTCGTCTCCCCAAGGATTCCGTCGATGAGGGTCTGCTTGCTGATCCCGAGGGTCCCGATGCTCTTGAGGAGGTCGGTCCCCTGTAGGTCCTGAATGATCATCGACTTCGTTGCGCGGGTTGTCGCACCAGTCACGAGGTCGAGAGTGTCGCGGTACGACTCCCACGTCGTACGGCTCCGGTCGGCGGCTGTCGCGGCCTTCTCGGTGTGGGTAGCGAGCGAGAGCATCGCGCCAGCGCCGGCGCCGATCGCCGCACCCCACGGGCCACCAGTGACCGAGAACCCGAGCAGCGCGCCGCCGGCGGTGGTCTCGAGCAGCGACAGACCGTCGTTGGTCTCCTTCACGCCCTGCGTCAGCGCGAGGAGCCCACCGATCCCAGCCGCCGTCTTCGCCGCACTCGACAGAGCCGTGGTCCGCTTCTCCGCGTCCCGCAGGTTCGTGATGAACCCGCCCGTCGTCGACGTCACCGACGTCACCGCACCAGTCAGGCGGGGCAGCACCAACGCCGCGATCCCCGCCTGGACAGCGAGGTCCTTCACCGGGCCGGGCAGATCCCCGAACACCTCCACCGCACCCTGCGCGATGTCGACGACCGCCTTCAGGGGCGGGATGACCGAGTCCTTCACCGTCCCGCCGAGCTCGGCGAACTCGTCCTTGTTCTCCGTCAGCCAGTCAGCCAGGTCATCCATCGCCGGGATGAGCCGCTCGTCGACGACGTCCGCGCCGGCCGACAGCACCGGGATCAACAGGGTGCCGAACTTCGCCTCGAGGTCCTCGACCTTCGCGCCGAGCCGCTGCCCCTTGCCCGCGATCGTGTCGGACTCCCGACCGAACTGCCCGGCCGCCTTCGACGTCTGCTGAAACAGCAGGTCGAGGCGGGCCTGCTGCTCGGCCTGCTTCTTCGCCGAGCCGGTGAGCTTGTCCAGCCCCTTCGCCGCGAGCCGGGCGTTGATGTCGGACT
>NZ_JBMCZA010000123.1:0-516 GCF_048654705.1 Nocardioides sp. CPCC 206348 | reverse complement strand
CTCCCGGCCGACATCGCGCACGCAGTGTCGTTCTTCGCCAGCGAGGGCGCCGGCTTCGTCTCTGGTCAGGTGCTCTACGTCGCCGGAGGGCCGAAGGCATGAGGGTCTTCAACGGGATCGCCGAGCTCGAAGCAGCCGTGGGCACCCACCTCGGCTACTCCGACTGGCACACGATTGACCAGGCACAGATCGATGCGTTCGCCGATGCCACGGGTGATCACCAATGGATCCACGTCGACCCGGTGAAGGCGGCCGACGGGCCGTTTGGAGCGACCGTCGCGCACGGCTTCCTCACACTGAGCCTGCTGCCGATCCTCACCTGGCAGGTCTACGAAGTCCAGGGCGTCAAGATGATCGTCAACTACGGCGCCGACAAGCTTCGCTTCCCTTCGGCGGTGCCGGTCGGCTCGCGCCTGCGGGCGGGCGTCGAGCTCAACGGGGTCACGCCGATCGCGGTGGGCTACCAGGTCGCCCTCAAGGTGACGATCGAGCGGGAAGGCGGCGACAAGCCGGCCT
>NZ_JBMCZA010000122.1:510-1329 GCF_048654705.1 Nocardioides sp. CPCC 206348 | reverse complement strand
CGGGACTGGGGCGAGGCCCAGGCGCCGAGCTGCGAACCGCGCGGGCGGGAGGCCCAGTAGGCCTGCACCGCGGCGTCATCGAGCGGGATGGCGAGGCCCTCGACCCGGACCTGCCGCTCGAGCGGGTGCCACGGGAACAGCAGCGCGCACAGCGACTCGTGCGCCAGCGCCCGCCCCTTGCGGGACGCGGTGTTGGTGAAGAAGGAGAAGCCGTCGTCGGGCCGCACCGGCGCCACACCCTTGAGCAGCACGGTCCGCGACGAGGGCGCGCCGTCGGGGTCGACGGTCGCCAGGACCATCGCGTTGGGCTCATGGATCCCCGCAGCGCTCGCGTCGTCGTACCAACGCTGCCACTGGACCCACGGATCCGGATCGACCTCGGACTCGTCGAGCCCGGCAGCGCCGTACTCCTTGCGCAGCATGGCAAGGTCGGGCGTCGTTGGGTCCCCGGGCATGTGCCCAAACTAGCGAGTGCGGCAGAATGCCGGGTGGCCTGCGTGCCGTTCGCAACCCGGACGGCGTGCCCCACGGACGAAGGAGCTGTCGATGCCTGAGGTACACCACGGACTTGAGGGCGTCGTCGCCTTCGAAACCCAGATCGCAGAGCCTGACAAGGAAGGCTCGGCACTGCGGTATCGCGGAGTCGACATCGAGGACCTCGCCGGCCGAGTGCCGTTCGAGAACGTCTGGGGCCTGTTGATCGACGGCTCCTTCACGCCGGGCCTGCCGCCGGCCGAGGCGTTCAGCCTCCCGGTGCACACCGGCGACGTCCGCGTGGACGTCCAGGCCGCGATCGCGATGCTCGCGCCGGCCTTCGGC
>NZ_JBMCZA010000122.1:0-455 GCF_048654705.1 Nocardioides sp. CPCC 206348 | reverse complement strand
TACGCCGGCCAGTCGGCCCGCGACCTGCACCTGCCCGTCGTCCCGCAGCGCCTGGTCGACGAGGGCAAGACGCTCGCCGAGAAGTTCCTGATCCGCTGGCGCGGCGAGGCCGACCCGAAGCACGCGCACGCCATCGACGCCTACTGGTCCTCGGCCGCCGAGCACGGCATGAACGCCTCGACGTTCACCGCGCGCGTCATCACCTCGACCGGTGCCGACGTGGCAGCGGCCTTCTCCGGCGCCATCGGCGCGATGAGCGGCCCGCTGCACGGCGGTGCGCCCTCACGCGTCCTCGGCATGATCGAGGACGTCGAGAAGTCCGGCGACGCTCGGGCCTACGTCAAGAACCTGCTCGACTCGGGCGAGCGCCTGATGGGCTTCGGTCACCGCGTCTACCGCGCCGAGGACCCGCGGGCGCGCGTGCTGCGTCGTACGGCCAAGGAGCTCGACGCCCC
>NZ_JBMCZA010000121.1:0-1504 GCF_048654705.1 Nocardioides sp. CPCC 206348 | reverse complement strand
CTGCGGTCCCCGGATCGGCGTCGGGGGGCAGCTGTCCGGCGATGATGAGCGAGGCGAGCCCGTGCACCTGCGCCCAGAGCGAGGTCATCACGGTCGCCTCCTCGGCGGGCCGGAACGCACCCGAGGCCAGTGCTCGTCGTACGGCGTCGGCAATCCTTGCCATCGCCCGCTCGCGCGCCTCCTGGAGCTCGGGCGTCGGCGTGATGCCGGCCAGCGCCTCGCCGAACATCACTTCGTAGAGCCGGGGATGGTCGGTGGCCCACTGCACGTAGATCGCGCCGAGCCCGGCGATCTCGGTGATGACGTCCCTGTCGGAGGCGGGCATGGCGTCCTGGGCGTCGGCGAAGTCGCTGAAGGCGGCGACGAGCACGGCGCGCTGGAGGCCCTCCTTGTTGCCGAACAGGGAGTACACGGCGGTGGTGGACGTGCCGGCGCGTTCGGCGATGTCGCGCAGCGGCAGTGCACCGAAGCCCTCCTGGTGCACGACCTCCAGGGCGCAGGCCAGCAGTCGATCGCGGAGCTCCGTCGTGTGTGTCCTGGGTCTTGCCACGCCCGAAGCCTATCGTTACGTTGTTATGTAACACCGTTATCAATGGAGGCGACATGACGGAAACTGCTCAGCTCGAGCCACTGTCCCCGGGCAGGCGGCGCGCGTTCACCGCCATCAACAGCTCGTCCGCACCGCTGTTCCTCGCAATGATCCTGATCCCCCGGTCGCGGCTCACCCGCCGCCTGGTCGAGGCCGCGATGCCGCTGCACGCCGTGATCGGGGTCAGCTACGGGGCGCTGCTCGGCTCCGGCCTGCTCAAGGCACGGACCCTGATCGACTTCCGCGACCCGGAACAGCTGCGCCGGGTACTGGCCGAGCAGGACGTGTTCCTTGCCGGCTGGGCCCACTACATCTCCTTCGACCTCTTCGTGGGCCAGTGGATCTGGCGCGACGCGGTGGCCGCGGGCCGCGGTGCGCGGGTGGCGCTGGTGCTCACCTGGCTCGCCGGACCGCTCGGGCTGACCACCTACCTCCTCCAACGCCGGTTCCGCTGATGTCCGTCGTGGTGGTGACCCGCACGGTGATGGCCCGGCCGAAGCACCTGGCCCCGTTCGCCTGGCAGAGCCTGCGCGTGGGCTTCCAGGCGCGTCGCAGTCCCGGGTACGTCGCCGGGGCGATGCGGATCTCGCGCGGCTGGGTGTTCTGGACGCTCACCGTCTGGCGCGACGGCCGCGCGATGGCGGACTTCCGCAACTCCGGGGTCCACGGCCAGGTGATGCCGCGGCTGGCCGGCTGGGCGTCCGAAGGGGCCTTCGCTGCCTGGCGGATCCCGGATGAACACCTGCCGTCGTGGGCGCAGGCCCAGGACGAGCTGCACCGGCACCCGTCCTTCACGGCGCTCGATGCGCCCGGCGTTGCGCACCGGGCGGGCGTCGTACGCGAGCCGGTGGCGGTGGGGCTCAGCGTCCGCGTGCCGGGGCCACACGTCACTCGCCGCCCACCGCCTCGTTGATC
>NZ_JBMCZA010000120.1:8507-16030 GCF_048654705.1 Nocardioides sp. CPCC 206348 | reverse complement strand
GGGGCCGCGACCGGTGCGGTCAACGCACTGCAGGTCGCCCTGTCCGCCGAGCACGGCGCCGTCTTCGTCTACGGCGCGCTCGGCGCCCAGACGTCGCAGTCGCGGCAGCCGACCCTCTTCGGAGCGCTCACCCGCGCCTACGCCCTCCACCGCGACCGGCGCGACCACCTGACCAGCGTGATCGTCGCCGCGGGCGGCGAGCCGGTCGCCGCCGAGCCGGGCTACGCCCTGCCCGCCGACCTGGGCTCTCCGGCGGCGGTCAAGGTGCGCGCCCGCGCGCTCGAGGAGTCGGCCGCGTCGACGTACGCCTACCTGGTGGCGAACACGAGCGGGCCGGACCGGGCGTGGGCGGTGCAGGCACTGCTGGATGCCGCGGTGCGCGGGCTGGGCTTCGGCGGCAAGCCTGAACGCCTCCCCGGTCTCTGAAGCACCGCACTGGCGCCGCCACCAGCGCGGGCCACCAGCGCGGCAGCGTGGCGGGAGGCACCGACGGCGAGCTTGCTCGCCCGGATCTGTGCCGGAGACACGCTCGCGCAAAAACGCCAGTGGTTCGCGGCCTCGACCTCCGGGAGACTCCCGAGACGTCCCCCGAAGACGGGGCCGCGAACCACTGGTGACCGGGGACAACGGTCTTGGGTGACGGGAGAGGTGGGGCTCACCGATCACCTGTGCACAATCATGCAACAGAACGGCCCGAGGGTCTGTAAGTATCGATCCTCATAAATGTGCAGTGCAGAAACCTGCAGTCCGCACCCCGCTCAGCGCCAGGGAGTGAGGAGGTCCGGGATCTCCGAGAGGCGGTGCGCGACACCGTCGGGCCGGCCCTCCGTGTGGCCGATCTGCTCGGCCGGAATCACGCTGTGCGGGATGTGGATCGCCCGGAGACCGGCGTTCTGGGCACCCCAGACGTCGTCGAACAGCCGGTCACCGACGTAGACGCAGCGAGCCGGGTCGGTGACGCCCACGGCGTCCATGGCGGCACGGAACGCATCGGGCGACGGCTTCGTCCACGGGATCTCGCTCGAGTAGACGTCGCCGTCGATCAGGTCCAGGACGCCGTCGCGCTCGAAGTAGCCGCGGTGCCACTCACGGGGCCAGATCGTGTTCGAGAGGATGCCGACCTTGATCCCCTCGCCGCGCAGCCAGCGGAACAACGGCGCGACCTCGGGATCGGTCAGGGTGTGGGGCTCCCAGAAGTCGTAGTACGCACTCAGCAGGGCCGGGTCGTGGTCGAGGCCGGCCTCGTCGAACAGGTCCGCGATGTTCGCGCTCTGCTGGTGGTCGCGACTCCGGCCCCAGACCGCGGCACCCGCGCCGTGCAGGCGCGATGCGAACGCGTGGTGGTCGTCGGAGGTGTCGGGCGTCGCGAGCACCGCCTGGGCGAGCGCCATGGACTCGGCGTGGAAGTCCACGTCGTGCCACTGGGTCAGCGTCCCGCCCCAGTCGAAGATGACCGCGTCGATGCCGGCGGGTCTCGAGGCTCGCTGCGCTCGCACCTCGACCACCGCTACCGCCCGACCTGCTGAACGAGTGCCTCCACCGCGCCTTCGAGCGTCAGCTCGCTCTTCTCGCCCGTACGACGGTCCTTGACCTCGATGACGCCGTCGACGACCCCGCGACCGACGGTCACGATCGTCGGGACGCCGATCAGCTCGGCGTCCTTGAACTTCACTCCGGGGCTGATCTTGCCGGCCCGGTCGTCGAACAGGACGTCGAGTCCGGCACCGATCAGACCGGCGACCAGTTCCTCGGCTGCGGTGAAGAGTGCTTCGTCCTTGCCGGCCACCACGACGTGGACGTCAGCAGGCGCGACCTCGCGGGGCCAGCACAGGCCGATCTCGTCGAGCGTGTTCTCGGCGATCGCGGCGACAGCGCGCGTCACGCCGACGCCGTACGAACCCATCGTGACGGTGACCAGCTTGCCGTTCTCGTCGAGGACCTTGAGGTCCAGTGCCTCGGCGTACTTGCGACCGAGCTGGAAGACGTGGCCCATCTCGATGCCGCGGGCGGACTCGAGGGTGCCGTCGGCGCAGTGCGGGCACGCGTCGCCATCGCGGACCTCGGCAGCCTCGATCGTGCCGTCGGGCGTGAAGTCCCGGCCGGCCACGAGGTCGATGACGTGCGAGCCGGAGACGTCGGCGCCGGTGACCCAGCGGGTGCCGTCGACGACGCGGGGGTCGACGAGGTAGCGGATCCCGGTCTTGTTCTCCTCACCCAGGACGCCGGGGCCGATGTAGCCCTTGACCAGCGCGGGGTGGCGGGCGAGCTCGGCCTCGTCCATGGCCTCGATCCCGATCGGCTCGAGCTGGCCCTCGAGGCGCTTCTGGTCGACCTCGCGGTCGCCGGGCAGGCCGATGGCGAGGGGCTCGCGGGTGCCGTCGGGATGCCGGAGCACGACGAGGACGTTCTTGAGCGTGTCGCCGGCGTGCCAGGGCCGGTCCTCGCGCGGGAAGGCCGCGTTGAGGTGGTCGACCAGCGTCGCGATCGTCGGGGTGTCGGGCGTCGCCTCGGCGTGCGCGGCGGGCGCGCCGCCCCAGCCGTTGTCGGCATTCGCCGTCACGGGCGTGGGACGGACCTCGACAGCCTCGACGTTGGCGGCGTAGTCGCAGTTCGTGCAGCGGACGTAGGTGTCCTCGCCGACCTCGGCCTTGGCGAGGAACTCCTCGGACTTCGAGCCACCCATCGCGCCCGCGGTCGCCTTGACGATCGCGTAGTCGAACCCGAGGCGGTCGAAGATCCGGACATAGGCGTCGCGATGCCTCTGGTACGACGCCTCCAGGCCTGCGTCGGTGACGTCGAACGAGTAGGAGTCCTTCATCGTGAACTCGCGCCCGCGCAGCAGTCCGGCCCGGGGGCGCGCTTCGTCGCGGTACTTGGTCTGGATCTGGTACAGGCTCAGCGGCAGGTCCTTGTAGGAGCCGTACATGTCCTTGACCAGGAGGGTGAACATCTCCTCGTGGGTCGGGCCCAGCAGGTAGTCGGCGTCCTTGCGGTCCTTGAGGCGGAAGATGCCGTCGCCGTACTCGGTCCAGCGGCCGGTCGCCTCGTAGGGCTCCCGGGGCAGCAGCGCCGGGAACGTGACCTCCTGCGCACCGATGCCGTCCATCTCCTCGCGGATGATGCTCTCGATCCGGCGCAGCACCTTCAGCCCGAGCGGCAGCCAGGTGTAGATGCCCGGCGCAGCGCGACGGATGTAGCCGGCCCGCAACAGCAGACGGTGGCTCGGGACCTCCGCGTCCGAGGGGTCCTCTCGAAGGGTCCGGACGAACAGGGTCGACATCCTCATCAGCACGTCGCGCAGCCTACGGCGGCGTCGTACCGGACCGCGAACCAGTAACGCCTCAGGCAGTTCGCGCGGCCTTGAGCATGCCGCGGATCATCGGCACCTGCAGCGGCACCCGGGCCAGCGTGACGGCCTTGTACGCCGTGTTGTCGGTGCGCTGCGCATCGGCGACCATCTTCGCGTTGCCCGGGAGGACCCCGGCGAGCAGTGCGGCGCTGGCGTAGGCCGCAGCCCTCCGGGTCCGCGGGTGCAACATGCCGGCAGCACAGGCCAGCTCGGCAACGCCGCTCCACACCACCCACGGTCGCGGACCGCCGGGGAGCTGCTCGGGAATCAGCGGCTCGAACACCTCGGGCTTGACGAGGTGCACGACACCACTGACGAGGAAGGCGCCGGTGACTGCTTTGGCGGTGAAGGGCACGGACATGCGCTCACCCTGTCAGACGATGTCCAGCAGGTTGCGCTGCCCGAGCTTGTAGAGCAGCTTGTCGGTCTGCTTGAGGAGCTTGAACTCGGGCGGGTCGTAGAGGCGGTAGGTCTTCACCCGGGCAGCGGTCGAACCCGACTCGTCGAGGATGGCGTTCACGGCATGGCGAGCCGACTCGTTGGCACCCTCCATGGTGGCCAGGTCGATGTCGGTCTGCACGAAGTCACCGCTCATCAACAGGTTCGGGATCCGGGTCCGGGCCGTCGGCCGGCTCTTCCAGGAGTCCACGGTGTTCACGAGCAGCGGGGTCTCGTTCGTGTTGCGCAGGGTGCTGGCATCCCACTGCACGCCCGGGTCGAGGGACCACGAGTGGATGATCCCCTCGGGCAGCAGGTCCCCCATCGTGTGGTGGTCGCGGACCTGCGCGAGCACCTCGTCGGCGATCTCCTGGCGCGTGCACTGCTTGGCCGGCTTGCCGTACAGGATGCCCGGCGCGTCCCAGTTCGAGATGTCGACGGACAGGACGTCGACGATGTCACCGTCGCCGTAGTCCCGCGAGATCATCCGGTCCGCCCAGAACTGCCCCTGGGTCAGCGCGGTCAGTGACCAGGGCGAGTCGATGAAGGTGATGTGGCCCTTGGTGAGGTCGACGTGGTCTCGCAGGAAGTACTGGATGCCGACCATCCAGTCGGTCTGCAGGTTCGCCAGGCCCCTGAGTCCGGGATCGAGCGCGAGGACATCGGGCGTGAGGGTCGGCAGGACGCGTTCGACCGGCATCGCGCTGACGAACCAGTCGGCCTCGACCCGACTCGTCGTTCCGTTCGCGTCGGCGAGCACCGCGGCCGTGATGCGGCCGGCGCCGACCTCGTAGCGCACCAGCCGCTGACCGCTCTCGAAGCGCACCCCGCGTCCACGCAGGTAGGTCACCCAGGGGTCGATCCACGCCTCGTTGGTCGGCAGGTCGAGCACGCGGTCGAGGGCACCGTCGTTGCCGCGGCCCATGATGTTGTAGACGAAGGCCTCCCCCATGTTGCCGATGGTGCGCGTGCTGGCGATGGTCTCCTTGGCTGCGACCAGGTTGCGTGTGAGACCCGCGGCGAGGATCTTCTGGTACGGCCCCGATCGCTTGGCGGCGCCGACGAAGTCCCACCAGCTGACCTTCTCCCACTGTCCCAGTCGACGCTCGTCGCAGCTGGTCAGGAACACCAGCAGGCGTTCGACGAAGTAGGCCAGCTCGTGGGGCGGAACGGCATGTCCACCCAGGTTGTCGAGCAGGAAGCGACGCAGGCCGTCGACGGTGAGCAGCTGCACCGGGTCGGGCCCGATGCCGAACACGAACGCGTCGGCGTGGTCGCCACCGCGCAGGAACTTGCCGCCGGTGGCCGCGACCAGGTTGTCCCCGACCGTGCCGGCACCGAATGGAATCCGGCGCATGGTGTCCGGCACGTGGTGGTAGAAGCCGGGGAAGAAGCGGAAGCCGTGCTCACCGGGCAGGTCCGCCCGGCCGCCGGTCCCCGTCCGGGCGACCGGGATGCTGCGGGCCTTCCCGCCCCACGCGCTCGGCTCGAAGACGGTCACCGAGAAGCCGCGCTCGACCAGCTCGTGGGCGGCCGTCAGGCCGGCCATGCCGCCACCGAGGACGACGGCGTTCCTGCCGGGCGTGGCCGCGAACGCGGGGGCCAGTCCGACCCCGGCGAGGGCCGCACCGGCACCCACCGCGACGGACGACGAGAGCAAGGTACGGCGATCGAGACGCTGCGACATTGGTGGACTCCCCATGACGTCAACCGACACTGGTGTCGGTAACTGTTGGAGGCGAGTATTGTGACTCGAACCACAGGAGGTCAAGAGCCACGAAGGCCCGTTCCGACACAACTGTGGGTTACCCCCAGCGAGAAGGAGACCGCGTGACGACCACCGGGACCGTCCGGCGCCGGCTCAGCGCGCCAGCGCGACGCCAGCGCATCGAGGCCGCCGCCGTCGAGGTCTTCGCCGACCGCGGGTACGACGCCTCCTCGGTCGGTGAGATCGCCACCGCCGCAGGGGTCACGCGGACCGTCCTCTACGACCACTTCAAGTCCAAGCGCGAGCTCTACGTCCAGGTGCTCGACAGCCAGAACGCCGCCATGCTCGCCGAGGTCGGGGCCGGAATCACGGGAGCGGGAGCGGGTCACGACCGGCTGCGCTCCACGATCGCCGCCTACCTCTCCTTCGCCCGGCAACGGCCTGCTGCTCGTCGGCTCCTGGTCGACCCGATCCCGACGGGTGACGCCGACCTGGACCAGGTGCTCGCTGCCTACCGCACCGCCCGGGCGCAGGCGGTCGCCATGATGCTCGCTCCGGACCTTGCGCGTTCGGGCGTGGTGGCCGGTTCCACGGAGTCCACGGTCATCGTCGAGTTCCTGATCACCGGGGTCGACGGCGTGGCACGGTGGTGGCAGGACCACCCGATCGCCACCCTCGACGAGGTCACCGACATCGCTGCCCGCCTGCTGTGGAACGGCCTCCCCCGGATCGGTGCCTGATCGCGCGCAGCGTCAGAACATGACCGTGGCGAAGCGTGCCGTCTCGACGAAGCCGACCCGCTCGTAGACCGTCCGGGCCGAGACGTTCCAGTCGTTCACGTAGAGCGACACGGTCGGCGCGATCCGCGCCCGGACCTGCTGGACGACGGCAGCCATCCCGGCGGTGGCCAGGCCCTCTCCACGGCGGTGCGCCGGCACCCAGACGCCCTGGATCTGGGCGGCATCCGGAGTCGCGCAGGCCACCTCGGCCTTGAACACGAGCTCGTCGCCGTCGTACCGCACGAAGGACCAGGCGCGCCCGATCAGCTGGGCGACACGGGCGCGGTAGAGGTCGCCGGCTCCCCCGGCCTCCGGCGAGACTCCGACCTCCTCGGTGTACATGGCGACGCAGGCGGGATAGAGCGTCGCCAGGTCGTCGCGCACCCCGGCGCGGACGCCGTGGTCCGGCGCGATGGCCGGTGTCGTGTCGATGGCGAGGTGCCGCTGGTCCCATCGGACGTCGCGCGGGTGGCCCCAGTGCGGTCCTACCTGGCCCCAGATCGTTCGGACGGCGTCCTGCGATCCCACGATCGTGGAGGCGGTACGACGACGGGTGAGCGCACGTTCGGCAAAGGCACGCGCATCGTCGGGACCTGCCTGGACGGGCACCAGGTTCGCGGCGGCGTGGCAGGCGGCGACCAGGTGGCCGTCCTCGAAGCGACCCCACATCTCGCCGCCGAGCCAGCGCGGCTCGAGACGGGTGGTGTGGGCGCGGTGCACGGCGAAGACGTTGACGACCGGATCCTGGTTCGCGAGCTCCAGGAACGCAGGCAGGTCGGCGCTCGCGAGGACACGCACGCCGTGTCGGGTGGTCAACACGCAATCGAGCGTAGGGCACGAACCCTGTCGGCACTCAGGTTGGCGTGCTAGAAAACCGAGGTCGAGTGTTCTCGGGGCCCGACCTGCCGAAAGGAGGGTCCACATGACCCGACACGTGACCGACGGTGGCCTGGAGACCGACCTCCTCTTCCTGCGCGGCATCGAGCTCCCCGAGTTCGCCGCGTTCCCGCTGCTGGACAGCGCCGACGGCCGCGAAGCGCTCAGTGACTACTACCGCGCCTACGTCGACATCGCCGTCCGGGCAGGCGCCCCGCTCCTCCTCGAGACCCCCACGTGGCGGGCGAATCCCGACCACGCCGCCCTCCTCGGGTACGACGCCGCCGGGCTCGATCGCGTGAACCGGATGGCCGTCGAGTTCATGTCCGGGCTGGCCCGCGAGCGCGAGGCCGACCTGGTCGGCTGGTCGGTG
>NZ_JBMCZA010000120.1:8006-8497 GCF_048654705.1 Nocardioides sp. CPCC 206348 | reverse complement strand
GCGGCAGCGGGCGCCCGCCGGGCCTGCGTCCTCACGCTGACCGAGGTGGGCGAAGCCATCGGCCTCTCGCGCGCCGCGGCCGACGCCGGCCTTGCGATGGGGATCGGGTTCACGGTCGAGACCGACGGGCGACTGCCCGATGGCACCCGCCTGGCCGAGGCGGTCGCGGCGGTCGACGCGGTTGCGCCGCCGGCGTACTTCGTCATCAACTGCGCCCACCCGAGCCACATCCTCGCCGACTTCGAGAGTGACAGCGAGCTCGACGACCCGGTGTGGCGCGAGCGGATCGGTGGCCTCCGGGTCAACGCGTCGACGATGACCCACGCAGAGCTCGACGAGTCCGAGGTCCTGGACGAGGGCGACCCGGTGCAGCTCGCGATCGATCAGCAGCCGCTGATCGACGCGTTCGTGAACCTCGAGGTGCTGGGTGGCTGCTGCGGCACCGATGCGCGGCACGTCGCCGCCATGTGGGGCGTCTGAGTCAGGAGATC
>NZ_JBMCZA010000120.1:0-7996 GCF_048654705.1 Nocardioides sp. CPCC 206348 | reverse complement strand
GCACCGATGCGCGGCACGTCGCCGCCATGTGGGGCGTCCCAGTCGTCTGAGTGGTCAGGACACGGAGACGGAGGGCTCGGCGCCCTCGACCGGCTCCATCGACTCGGCGAGCTTCATCGCCTCTTCGATCAGCGTCTCCACGATCATCGCCTCGGGGACGGTCTTGATGACCTCGCCCTTCACGAAGATCTGGCCCTTGCCGTTGCCGGAGGCGACTCCCAGGTCGGCTTCGCGGGCCTCGCCGGGACCGTTGACGACGCAGCCCATGACGGCGACGCGCAGGGGCACCTCGAGGCCCTCGAGGCCGGCGGTGACCCGCTCGGCCAGCGTGTAGACGTCGACCTGGGCGCGGCCACAGGACGGGCAGGAGACGATCTCGAGCTTGCGAGGCCGCAGGTTCAACGACTGCAGGATCTGGATGCCGACCTTGACCTCCTCGACCGGCGGGGCCGACAGGGACACCCGGATGGTGTCGCCGATGCCCTGCGAGAGAAGGGCACCGAACGCGGTGGCCGACTTGATGGTGCCCTGGAAGGCCGGACCGGCCTCGGTGACACCGAGGTGCAGCGGCCAGTCCCCCGCCTCGGCGAGCAGCTCGTAGGCCCGCACCATCACGACGGGGTCGTTGTGCTTGACGGAGATCTTGAAGTCCCGGAAGCCGTGCTCCTCGAAGAGGCTGGCCTCCCACACCGCGGACTCGACGAGCGCCTCGGGCGTGGCCTTGCCGTACTTCTCGAGCAGGCGCTTGTCGAGCGAACCTGCGTTGACACCGATCCGGATCGACGTTCCGCGGTCGTTGGCGGCCTTCGCGATCTCCTTGATCTGGTCGTCGAACTTCTTGATGTTGCCGGGGTTGACCCGGACGGCAGCGCAGCCGGCGTCGATCGCTGCGAAGACGTACTTCGGCTGGAAGTGGATGTCCGCGATCACGGGGATCTGGCTGTGCTGGGCGATCTCCGCCAGCGCGTCGGCGTCGTCCTGGCTCGGGCACGCCACGCGCACGATGTCGCAGCCCGCGGCGGTCAGCTCGGCGATCTGCTGGAGCGTCGTGTTGACGTCCGAGGTCAGCGTCGTGGTCATCGACTGCACCGACACCGGGTGGTCGCTGCCGACGCCGACCTTGCCGACATTGATCTGGCGGGTGGTTCGGCGCGGAGCCAGTACCGGAGGGGGCGCTTCCGGCATGCCCAGGCTGATCGACGTCATGGCTTCAAGACTAGTCGCCGGACCTCGTTCGTCAGGATTCGAGGTGGACCGGAACGACGAGGTCGCCGACGATCAGCACGACACCCATGACGAGCAGGGCGCTCGCGACGACGTACGCGATGGGCAACAGCTTGGCCGCGTCGACGTAGCCCGGGTCGGGGCGACGGAAGACCTTCGCCCACCCGCGGCGGATTCCCTCCCACAGCGCACTGGCGATGTGGCCGCCGTCGAGCGGCAGGAGCGGTACGAAGTTGAACATGCCGATGAAGAAGTTGAAGCCGGCGATCAGCATGAGCAACGAGATCGTCTTGTCCTGCACGTTGATCTCGTCGTGGGACGCGACCTCACCCGCGAGGCGGCCGCCGCCGACGATGCTGACGGGTCCGAGCGGGTCGCGCTCCTCGACGCCGACGATCGCCTTGGCAACACCCCAGACCTTCTCCGGCAGGGTGGCGAGTGACTTGGCCACGTCGACGGTCATGTGGCCCATCTGACCGATCGTGTAGAAGACGCCGCCGGTCGTCGGGTACGACACCGGAACGACGCCGAGGAAGCCGACCTTCTTGTCGACCTTCTGTCCCGCCTTGTCGGGCGGGCGCACCGTGGTCGTGGTGTGGAAGGTCACCTCCCGGCCGTCGCGTTCGACGACGACCTCGGCCTCCCGGGTGCCGTTCTTCTTCACCAGGTCCTGCATCTGGCTCCAGCTGGTGATCGTGGTGCCGTTGAACGACACCATCCGGTCACCCACGTGGAGGCCCGCGGAGTACGCCGGCGTTGGCCTCTCCCGAAGCTCCTCCGCGGTGCATTCCCGACCGGACTCGTTCGCCGGGATCACGCACGCGCTGACTTCCTTGATCGTCGTCTCGGTCGTCTTGTCGCCGCCGTTGCCGTAGGTGGCGAAGACGCCGGCGAAGATGAAGAACGCGATCAGGATGTTCACCGTCGGGCCACCGGCCATCACGATGACCTTCTTCCACCACGGGAAGCGGTAGAAGAGGCGGTCGTGGTCCTCCGGGCCGACCAGCTCCCACTCGGCCGCACGCGCGTCCGAGATCAGCTGGGTGAACATGCCGGTGTTGGACTTGCGGACCTTGAAGACCTCGTTGCCGTCGGCGTCCACCTCGACCTCGTCGGCGAGGTCGGCGGCCGCCGGGGGCAGCATGCCGACGATCTTGACGTAGCCACCGAGCGGGATCGCCTTGACGCCGTACTCCGTCTCGCCGACCTGCTTGCTCCACACGGTCGGCCCGAAGCCGATGAAGTACTGCGTGACCTTCCCGCCGAACTTCTTCGCGGGAATCATGTGCCCGAGCTCGTGCAGGCCGATGGACGCCAGGATCGCGGTGAAGAAGATCAGGACGCCGAGGGTGTAGAGCAGAACGGTCATGCGGGCGATCAGGTCCTTGCGGTCAGGAAGCGGCGATGGAACGGGCGGCGGCGTCCCGCGCCCACGCGTCGGCCGCGAGGATGTCGTCGAGGGACAGCTGCTCATCCGAGGGTACGTCGTGTGCGGCTACCGCGCTGGCGACGACGTCAACGATCCCGTTGAAGTCCAGGCGGCCGGTGCGGAACGCCTCGACGGCGACCTCGTTGGCCGCGTTGTAGACCGCCGGCACGGTGGCACCGCGGGCGCCCGCGGCACGGGCCAGCGCGACCGCCGGGAAGGCCTCGTCGTCGAGCGGGAAGAACTCCCACGTCTCGGGCTTCGTCCAGTCGACCGCCGGTGCGGAGTCCGGGACCCGGTCCGGCCAGGACAGGCCGAGGGCGATCGGGATCAGCATGGTCGGCGGGCTGGCCTGGACCAGGGTCGAGCCGTCGACGAACTCCACCATCGAGTGCACGACGCTGGTCGGGTGCACCACGACCTCGATCCGGTCGTACGGGATCCCGAAGAGCAGGTGTGCCTCGATCACCTCGAGGCCCTTGTTGACCAGGGTCGCGGAGTTGATGGTGATCACGGGGCCCATGTCCCAGGTCGGGTGGTTGCCCGCTTCCTCGGGGGTGACCTGCGTGAGCTGGTCGCGGGTCCGCCCGCGGAAGGGTCCCCCGCTGGCGGTGAGCACCAGTCGTCGTACCTCTGCGGCGGAGCCGCCCCGCAGGCACTGTGCGAGGGCGCTGTGCTCGGAGTCGACCGGCACGATCTGGCCGGGCTTCGCCCGCTCCAGGACCAGGGGGCCGCCCATGACGAGCGACTCCTTGTTGGCCAGCGCGAGCGTCGTACCGGCGTCGAGGGCCGCCAGGGTGGGGCGGAGCCCGACGGCGCCGGTGATGCCGTTGAGGACGACGTCGCAGGTCTCCTGGGCGGCGTCGACGCTCGCCTCCTCGCCCAGTCCGTGGAACCGCGGGGAGAACTCGGCGACCTGCTTCTCGAAGAGGTCGGGGTTGCTGCCGCCGGCGGTCAGGCCGACGACGCGGAACCGGTCGGGGTTCGCCCGGACCAGGTCCAGGGCCTGGGTGCCGATGGAACCCGTCGAACCGAGAATGACGATGTCCTTCACCGGACCATCCTCTCAGGCCGGCAGCGCGGCGCACGCCGCGGAGCGGCACGCGGCGACGCCCGTGGGCCGGAGGCCCGTGCGGCGAGCTGCGTGTGCGACGCGCTCGGCCAGTTCAATGCAGCAGGCTGTCGGCGGCGGCGTACGGGTCGGTCTCGCCGGCGACGACCGCGGCAGCCAGTGCGTCGAGGCGGTCACCCTCGCCGACCGTTCCCCACCGTCGGCGCAGGGCCGTCAGGGCGAGCGTCTCGATCTCGTTGCGGGCGCGTCGTACGCGACGGCGCTGGAGCTCACCGCTCTCTCGCAGCCAGTTGCCGTGCTCCTCGATGGCGTCGACCACTTCGACGACACCATCGCCGTTCGAGGCCGTGGTCTTCAGGACCGGGGGCTGCCAGGCACCGTCGCGGCGCTCGGCGAGGCCGAGCATGGAGCGCAGGTCGCGGCGCACCTTCTCGGCGCCCTCGCGGTCGGCCTTGTTGACGACGTACAGGTCACCGATCTCCAGGATGCCGGCCTTCGCCGCCTGGATGCCGTCGCCCATGCCGGGAGCGAGCAGCACGATCGTGGTGTCGGCCTGGCCGGCCACCTCGACCTCGCTCTGCCCGACGCCGACGGTCTCGACCAGGACGACGTCGAACCCCGCGGCGTCCAGCACGCGCAGGGCCTGCGGGGTGGTCCACGCCAGTCCGCCGAGGTGTCCGCGGGCGGCCATCGAGCGGATGAAGACGCCCGGGTCCAGGACGTGGTCGCCCATCCGGATCCGGTCCCCCAGGAGCGCCCCGCCGGAGAACGGTGACGACGGGTCGACAGCGAGTACGGCGACCCGCTGGTCACGCTTGCGCAGCTCGCCGATCAGCGCGTTGGTCGACGTCGACTTGCCGACGCCGGGCGAACCGGTGAGCCCGATGATCCGGGCGTGCCCGGCGTACGGCGACAGGACCCGGGTCAGCTCCGGCAGCAGCGGAGACTCGTCCTCGACGAGCGAGACGAGCCGACCGACCGAACGTGGATCGCCCTCGCGGGCCTTCTCCACCAATGCAGGAACGGCCGCCGCGGTGATCCCGCGGCGGCCGCCCTGAATGCTTGCGTCAGGCAAAGCGTTCCTGTCTGACTCGTCCGCCTCTTCAGGCAGAGGGGACCCGGATGACGAGGGCGTCACCCTGGCCGCCGCCACCGCACAGCGCGGCAGCACCGACGCCGCCACCGCGACGCTGGAGCTCGAGTGCGAGGTGGAGGGTGATGCGGGCACCGGAGGCGCCGAGCGGGTGACCGATGGCGATGGCGCCGCCGTTGACGTTCACCTTCTCCTCCGGGATGCCGAGGGCGCGAGCGGACTCGATGCCGACAGCGGCGAACGCCTCGTTGAACTCGACCAGGTCGAGGTCGGCAACGGTCAGGCCCGCCTTGTCGAGGGCCTTCTGGGTCGCGTTGGCCGGCTGCAGCTGAAGGGTGGAGTCGGGACCCGCGACCTGGCCGTGGCTGACGATCTCGGCGAGGATCGGCAGGCCGAGCTCCTCGGCCTTCGCCTTGGAGGTGACGACCACGACGGCCGCACCGTCGGAGATCTGCGACGCCGAGCCGGCGGTGATCGTGCCGGTCTTGGAGAACGCGGGACGCAGGCCCGCGAGCGACTCGGCGGTGGTGTCGCCGCGGACGCCCTCGTCGGCGCTGATGACGACCGGGTCGCCCTTGCGCTGCGGGATGCTCACGGGAACGATCTCGTCGTCGAAGACGCCGTTCTTCTGGCCGGCAGCAGCGAGCTGGTGCGAGCGGGCCGAGAACTCGTCCTGCTCCTCGCGGCTCAGCGGGTTCTCCCGGTCGGCGTTGACGGCCTCGGTCAGGTTGCCCATCGCCTGGGCGGTGGTCTGGTCGTACAGGGCGTCGTACGCCATCGAGTCGACGAGCGCGACGTCGCCGTACTTGAAGCCCTCACGGCTCTTGGGGAGCAGGTGGGGAGCGTTGGTCATCGACTCCATGCCACCGGCGAGGACGATCTCGGCCTCACCGGAGCGGATCAGCTGGTCGGCCTGGGCGATCGCGTTGATGCCCGACAGGCAGACCTTGTTGATGGTGATCGACGGGACGTTCAGGGGCAGGCCACCGGCGATACCGGCGCTGCGCGCGGGGTTCTGGCCGGCGCCGGCCTGGAGGACCTGGCCGAGGATCAGGTAGTCGACCTGGTCCGGCGAGACGCCCGACTTCTCCAGCGCGCCCTTGATGGCGACGCCGGCGAGGTCGGCAGCAGAGAAGGACTTGAGCCCTCCGAGCAGGCGGCCGATCGGGGTACGCGCCCCGGCGACGATGACGGTGGGGTTGTCGGACATTGCTGCCTCCGTGAAAGAACCGTGTGAAAGGAACAGGGTGAGGATGCGTTCGGGGGAAACGTGCGTCCGAACCTCATCAACACTACTCGCGGGTCACCGGCGTGTGGGAGTGGTCTCAACGCGGTCAGGCTGAGGCACTCGTCACAACCGGACAGGCAGCCGATGGTCCTGCGGACTTGGGCACAATGGGCCCATGAGCCTTGACCTGCCGAAGCACCTGTTCACCGCGATCGACCACGTCGGCATCGCCGTGCCCGACCTGGACGTCGCCATCGCGTTCTACCGCGACAACTTCGGCATGGTCGCCGTGCACGAGGAGACCAACGAGGAGCAGGGCGTCCGCGAGGCCATGGTCGCCGTCGGCGACTCGGGCTCCTGCATCCAGCTGCTCGCGCCCCTGAACGACCAGTCGACGATCGCCAAGTTCCTCGACCGCAGCGGCCCCGGCCTGCAGCAGCTCGCGTACCGCGTCACCGACCTCGACCAGGTCTCCGCGATCCTGCGCGAGCGCGGCCTGCGCCTGCTCTACCCCGAGCCCAAGCGCGGCACGGCCAACAGCCGGATCAACTTCATCCACCCCAAGGACGCCGGCGGCGTGCTGGTGGAACTGGTCGAGCCCTCGGCCGACGCCCACTGATCCGTCAGGCCCAGACCGTCAGGCCCAGCGGAACCGGAGCTCGTCCCCGGGGCGCAGCTGGGCCAGCCGGTCGGTGTCGGCGTCGATGACCACACCGACCACCGGATAGCCGCCCGTCACCGGGTGGTCAGGTCCGAACACCACCGGTCCGCCGTTCGGCGGGACCTGGATCGCGCCACGCAGCGCGCCCTCGCTCGGCAGCTGGCCACGGTCGGCTGCCGGCGTGAGGGACGCGCCTTCAAGGCGTAGCCCCACCCGGTCGCTGGCCGACCCGACCCGCCACGTCACGGAGACGAGTCGATCGGCATCGGTGACCCAGTCCGCGCGCGGGCCGCGCAGGACGCGCAGGACCGGCCGGTCGTCGTACGACTGCGACGGGACGGCGTCGACGAGCATCTCCCCCGCGATCGCGTCGCCGACCTCGAGCCGGTCGCCCGCCACGAGCGGCGCCGGGCCGAGTCCGGCGAGGGTGTCGTGCGAACGGGATCCCAGGAGGGGCGGCACCGCGATGCCCCCGCGCACGGCGAGGTACGAGCGCAGGCCCGTCGGCGGGATCCCGATGCGCAGCCGCTGTCCGGGGCGCAGCGCCAGGACGGCCCCCGTCGGTTCCGCGCGGCCGTCGACGTCGAGGGGAGCCGGGGCACCCGTCACGCACACCCACACGACACCGGTCGCCTCGATCTCCAGGCCGCCGAGGGCCACCTCGAGCGACGCCGCTCCGTCGGCGTTGCCCACCACCCTGTTCCCGAGCTGGTACGACGTCCGGTCGGCGGCGCCGCTGGAACCGACTCCGATCGCGGCGTGCCCGGGACGGCCGGCATCCTGCACGAGACAGGGTCCACCGACGGCCCGCACGAGCAGCCCGGTCATGTCGCCTCGAAGCGGACGGTCAGTCCCGCGCCGAGCAGTGCCGGCGGGTCCCGGTCGAGGTCCCACAGCACCGTGTCGGTCCGGCCGATCAGCTGCCAGCCGCCGGGCGAGGACCTTGGGTAGACCCCACTGAACTCCCCCGCCAGGCCGACCGCACCAGCAGGCACCTTGGCCCGGGGCGAGTCGTGCCGCGGCACCTGAAGCCGGGGATCACCGCCCACGAGATAGGCGAAGCCCGGCGCGAAGCCGCCGAAGGCCACTCGCCACGGCGTACCGGTGTGGGCGGCGACGACCTCGTCCTCGCTGAGCCCGGTGTGCGTCGCCACGAACGCCAGGTCCGGGCCGTCGTACCGCACCGGGAGGACGACCTCCGCGGATACTCCCGGGTCACAAGCACCGGAATTCGGCGCGTCCCGGTGCTTTTGACCCGGGACCACCGCCCGCAGCGCATCGAGAGTCACTCC